>QBVV01000068.1 GCA_003284265.1 SAR116 cluster bacterium AG-313-A07 | reverse complement strand
CGAAGGTGTTAATCCCTCCGTGGTGGTATTGGCCGTTAAACCACAAACTATGGATGAGGCAATCATACCTCTCCAGCGATTCGTGAGGCCTAATACGGTTTTTCTGTCCATTGCAGCAGGTAAAACAATTAGATATTTTGAGGATAAATTAGGTCAAAAAGCATCTATAGTTCGTGCGATGCCTAACACGCCTGCTTCAGTTGGAAGGGGCGTTACCGTATTTGTTCCAAATAGTAACGTATCAGAGGAAACGACGTTACTTTGCGGGGATTTACTATCGGCCGTAGGTGAGGCGATATCGATAGATGATGAAGACTTACTAGACCCAGTCACAGCTGTTTCTGGCAGCGGACCGGCATATGTATTTTTTCTAATAGAAGCCATGGCAGCCGCTGGTGAAAAAGCAGGCCTCCCAATGGATTTAGCATATCGTTTAGCCAAGACCACCGTTGCAGGAGCGGGGGAGCTAGCGCGTCAATCAGAGGACTCAGCAAGTCAGTTGAGAATAAATGTTACAAGTCCGGGAGGGACTACAGCGGCGGCGTTGGAGGTGTTAATGGATGAAGATGGTATTCAGCCGATTGTCGATAGAGCAATTGAAGCTGCAAGTCGACGGTCTAAAGAGCTTGCAGGATAACTAAATATAACTTGAAATGGCTAAAATTAATCAAGAAGATCTCATTTTTAAAGATATATTTGGAAAAATAGCTTCAGACGGTTGGCAGTCGATAGACCTTGAGAAGTTGTCTCACGAATGTGACTTTGATGTTTTAAATGTAACTGGTGGAATTAGAAATAAAGTAGACCTGCTGGTCGCGTTTGCTGCGTTCATAGATACGACGGTTAAACAATCAATTGATGCCGATTTAAAAGATGACCAAATTCCTGCAAGAGAACGGCTCTTGGAGGCCCTTTTGATAAGGTTTGAAGCACTCGCGCCCTACAAAGCGGGTGTTATTAAATTGATGAAGACCTTTCCTCCTAACCCGACCTTTGTTGTGATTGGATCGAAATCCTTAAAATTATCAATGGAAGCGACACTCACAGCGGTTGGATTGGAAGCGAAAGGAATACAAGGCGCTATTCGAGTAAAAGGTATGTGTATGATCTTTATGAGTGGCGTTTGTACTTGGTCAAAGGATAACAGTGAGGACTTATCAGCTACTACTAGAATTTTGGACGAACGATTGAAGCAAACAGAGAATATAATATCAAATCTTGGGTTAATAGATTTAAAAATGGTCTGATAGTTCAACTAGCAATGTTTAATTAGGAATTTTAGGAAACTGAGTATGACGGAACAAACTGTCTCAAATATGATAGAGTATACAGATTTCACAAAAATAGATGTCCGCGTGGGAACTATTATTGATGCAAAACCCTTCCCTGAAGCACGTCATCCAGCTTTTCAACTTTGGGTGGATTTTGGCAAAATACTTGGAATTAAAAAGACCTCAGCTCAAGTAACAAAGCATTATACTTTAGACAGCTTAAAGGGACGGCAGGTAGCAGCTGTTATCAACTTTCCTCCAAAACAAATTGGAAAGTTCATGAGCGAGATACTAGTTCTGGGTTTTCCAGATGAAACAGGTGAGGTTGTTTTGGTGTCTATTGACCAAAACGTCCCTAATGGAGGTAAATTATTTTAGATCTTCCGTTGGAACTTGATAACTGAAAAGAATGAGGACGAATAACAGAGTAAAACCACACAGAGGAATTAGATGGAAAGCGTGAGGAGGATAATGATGCCAAAAAACCTTGAGTTTGGTATTCAAACCAATGGTATCAAGCACACTCACGCTGACCCTATGCCAGATATTGATACCCGCTTTCATATGGTCAAAGAAACGGGGCTCTTTGATTATGTCGATAAGACACCAGCCGCAAATGAGGTAGAACAGTTTTTATTAGCCAGTAAAAAATATCATCTTCCAATACGCTGTGGAGGTTGGTTTTATATGCTGGGGCGTGATGAGACTTTACTGATCGAAAACCTTAAAATAGCAAATGTACTTGGCTCCAAGATTCACAATATTCAACTTTTTTCTCAAAATATTTCCGGAAAAATTATAAGCAATCAAGATGTAGCTGGTTTTTATGAATTCGCATTGAAGGAGGGTGAAAAGTTGAATGTCGATCCCTGCTTGGAAGTGCATGTCAATATGTGGTCAGAGGATTTTTTGCGAGTTTCAGAAGTTGGTCAAATAGTTGAATCTATGGGGTTACCCTTTCAGATAACGCTCGACCATAGCCATATAATTTTCAAAATCGATAATCCCATCGAACAGAAAGTTTTTGATATCGATGAGGATATTAAAAGGGGAGATCTGATCCTAGATCCATTTACAGCGGGCCATGTCTGTGGCGACTGGATTTCAAAGGGTTGGGTCCGGCATTGTCATGCGCGCTCTGTTGTCCCAAATAACCCGAAGAATATAGTTGCTAATGATGATAAAGGGAATATCGGTAGAGGGATTCAATATCCTTTCTGTGATCCTGGTATAGAAAATTATCACGAACCATGGAATGAGCAATTATTAGAGCCCTGGAAAGAAGTCGTGAGACAATTAATGCTTTACCATGCCAATAATGCGGATAGTCGACTGGGGCAAATAAGTACTGAGTTCATATCTAATTTTGACTATGGAGAGGGTTGTAAGTACTCCCTTTTTGATCAAGCCCAAGCTTGTACGACTTGGATGCGGAGTATCTGGGACAAAATTCTCCAGGAAGCAGAAACATAAACAATTAATCCTAAATAGGAATATTAATAATAGCTCTTAATCCGCCAGCGGGGGCATCTTCCAGCTCTAATTCCCCACCATGACTGCGTGCAATATCTCTAGCGATCGTAAGGCCAAGCCCAGTTCCGCCAGTTTCAGGATTCCTGGATGGTTCTACACGAAAAAAGGCTTTGAAAACATCTTCGCGTGACTCGATTGGTATGCCAGGGCCGTCGTCATCAACCATTATGATTATTGACTTTTTGTTTTGTAACAATTTAACATCCAAATTTTTCCCATATCTTTTAGAATTAGATATCAAATTAGTTAAGGCTCTTTTTATCGCTTGGGGCCGAACCTCCAAATATTGAAGGTTTTGAACGTTTAGTGTCAAATTAATTTTGGATCCATCACGCTTTTCTGCTGTAACTACCTCATCGATTAAGTTTTCTAAATCAGTAGCAATGGGAGTTTCAGTTCCTTCTCCTCTTGCAAAGGCCAGATAACCTTCTATCATTTTTTGCATATCCTGAACATCACCTTCGAGCTCTTTTATAGCGGAACTTTTATCCAGCATAGCCAGTTGCAATTTCATTCGCGTTAATGGAGTTCGAAGGTCATGTGAGACGCCGGCAAGCATTTCGGTCCGTTGTGAGATTTGTCTCAAAATTCTCTGCCGCATCTGGCCGAATGCAAGGGCAGCTTGTCTAACCTCTGTTGCCCCACCAGGTTTTAAATCTCCTGGATCTCGACCCATTCCAAAGCTACGAGCCGCCAAAGCTAATCGGCGTATAGGCCGGATCTGATTACGCATGAATACTATTGCGATGGCAAAAAGTACCAGTGAGCTTCCAATCATCCACATCAAAAATATATAAGGCGTTGAGCTGTAAAGGCGTTTGCGATGTACATCAATGGTAAGGACGCCCTTGGCTAATTGAATATAAACTAAGACCCGCCGATCAAGTTTCTCCGAATCGATCAAAAAGGGACGTTTCACTCTCTCGGTCATCGCCTTGGAAAGGGTCTTCTGTACTCTATCACTATCTGTTTTGGCTGAATTCAATAAAATTTTACCAGGATTATAAGATAGCTTTATATGAAGAATTTTTTCTGCTCGGTCTCTGACATTATCAAGCTTTTCTTCACTTCCAATTGGGGTTATTGCATCAATTATAAAAGCTATATCTCCTGCGAGCGTATGGGAAAGCCGCCTGGTCATGGTGTCCCAATGACGATCAAAAAAGACGAAGGTGGATATCGCTTGCATTAAAATTAATGGAGTAACAATAATGACTAATGAACGGCCAAATAGTGTTTTGGGCAGGAGGTATTTAATTATTGGTTCTATTTTCTTCATTCAAAATGCCGTTTGATATTATTCTTTATGTTGTTTTTAATATATATCCCTGGCCCCGTATTGTTTTCAGATAGCGAGGAAATTTCGGGTTTTCCTCAATTTTCCGCCTCAATCTAGTTATTTGGACGTCAACAGTCCGAGTATTCCCAAGCTCTTCATCAACCTCAATTAATTTTTCCCGACTTAAGATAACCCCTGGTGAGTTTGAAAATGCTCTTAATATTCGCGTTTCGGATTCTGTTAATCCGGTTATTTCGTTCCCTTTGTATAATATGTCCTGTTTTAGATCATATTGGAAAGGCCCGAACTGAATGCGGTGTCCATCTGATTTATTCATCGCTGGTTGTTGAATGCGGTGAAGAATTTTTTGGATCCTTAGTACCAGTTCCCGTGGTTCGAACGGCTTTGATAAATAATCATCTGCGCCGGACTCCAAACCCAATATACGATCATCTGGCTCGTTCATCGCAGTCAAAAGTAATATAGGTACATCCAAACTTTCACGGAGATCATTAATCAATTCGATACCTGTTTCTCCAGGCATCATTACATCGATAATTAGTAAATCAAATTCAAAAAACTCGAGTTGTTGGCGTGCTTCTCGCCCATCGGATGCACATGTGACACGGAATTTATTTTGATGGAGATAACGATCTAATAAACTAAGTAATCGGCTGTCATCGTCCACAATTAATATATGTGAGAGTTCCATATTGATTTCTCGGTCTTCCATTCATTGTCCTTGGCGAAGGTATTGCAGTTCTCAAACTTTTTATCGTAAAAAACTGTAACCGGTAAAATTAGCTTTTAATGTAACTTAATATTCTGTTGATCCCTTTTAGTTCCTGAATTCTTGCAGTTGAAAAAACATTTTATCTATTTCTAGTTTTTATATTAGCGATATTGACATATTTTGCTAAAATATTATCTTTCGCCGCAAGGTATTGAAACAATATATCAATAAAGTGTTTGTTAGCAGGTTTTAATAATAACCTGCTTAAACTGGAATAGGAATAAAAGCTATGTCTGCAGCCCCATTCGACGATCGAGACGGATCTATTTGGTTAGACGGGTCTCTCATTGATTACCGTGATGCTAAATTACATGTTTTGTCACATGGACTGCACTATGCAAGTGCAGTTTTTGAAGGAGAGAGACTATACAACGGTTCTATCTTCAAATCGCAGGAACATACTGACAGGTTACTTAATTCGGCAAATGTTGTTGGTTATGAAATTCCATATAAAGCCGAGGAAATCGAAAAAGCTAAGTTACAGGTCATTGAAGCGATGGGACTTGTTGATGGGTACGTACGGCCAATAGCCTGGCGGGGCGCGGAAATGATGGGAGTTTCCGCTCAACAAAATACAATCCATTTAGCCATCACTGCCTGGGATTGGCCGTCTTATTTTGATCCGGATGCAAAGACCAAAGGAATAAATCTTGCCCTTTCGAGATGGCGCCGTCCTGCTCCTGACACAGCGCCAACAAACAGTAAGGCGTCTGGTTTATATCAGATTTGCACTATGGCAAAACATGAAGCTGAGCAGGCTGGCCTTCATGATGCCCTGATGCTCGATTACCGGGGTTTGGTTGCCGAGTCAACTGGAGCAAATATTTTCTTTGTGATGGAGGACGGTAAGCTTCATACTCCAACTCCAGATTGTTTCCTCGATGGAATAACACGCAGAACTGTTATTGATCTTGCAAAACAGCGCGGATACGAAACTGTTGAGAGGCAAATCAAGCCAGAGGAAATGGCGAATGCTAGTGAATGCTTTTTGACTGGAACAGCTGTCGAGGTGACACCTGTTGGAACAATTGGAGAGTACAAATTCACACCTGGGAAAATTTGCAGTACCCTAGCTGACGATTATAGCTCATTAGTTAGAACTGGCAGCGTGGCGGTAGCAGCCGAATAAATGCTGTGCTGAAGAAATTTCTCTAGGTTTGGTAACTTGTCAGTCTTTCTATATTGGTATCTATAAATCTTGTGTTGATATTGCCGCTTAGAAAATCGGCGTTATCGAGTATTTCAATTAGAAACTCCAAGTTTGTTGTAATACCCTCAACCTCTACCTGATCTAAGGTCGTTCTCATCAGTTTCACCGCCTCATCACGGTTTGCAGCTGCCACCACTAATTTAGCAATCATTGGGTCATAGAATGGTGTGATTATATCGCCTTCTTTGAAGCCGGTATCGATTCGAATATTTTGTGTCGGGACCGGCAAACGGAACCTAGTAAGCGGACCTGGGGAGGGCAAAAATCTTCGTTTGGGCTTTTCTGCGTAAAGACGGCATTCTAGCGAGTGCCCGTTGTATTCAAAATCATGGTCGATAAGATGATTCATATCTTGCTTCTCAGAGAGAGAAAGTTGAAGAGCGACGATATCCTGATTACTAATCATTTCTGTTACCGGATGCTCCACTTGAATTCGCGTATTCATTTCTAGAAAGAAAAATTCATTGGTATTCCTGTCTAAAACAAACTCAACAGTGCCTGCTCCGGCATAATGCTGACTTTTTGCTAGTTCACATGCAGCCTGAACCATCATGCGCTCTGTACCTTTTGGGAGGTTTGGAGCCGGGGCTTCTTCGATAATTTTTTGGAATCTTCTTTGGATAGAGCATTCCCTATGAAGTAGGTGAAATACACTTGCGTTCCCAAGTCCAAAAACTTGTACTTCTATGTGCCGAGCATTGGCGATATATCGTTCAAGAAAAATTTTATTATTACCAAATGTTCGTTCAGCCAAAGAAGATACAGATTTCGCAATTTTAGGCAAATCTTCGAGTGATTCAGCAACCTGCATCCCAATACCGCCACCCCCGCCCGTAGCTTTTACTAACAGTGGTAAACCGATGTTAGTCGCACTCTCTAATAATAGCGGCGTGTTGTTAGGGTCTATCGGCAACGATCCAGGTAATACTGGAACTCCAGCCTCAATTGCAACACTTCGAGCTTTACCTTTATCGGCCATCAATTCAATAGTTGCAGAAGAGGGCCCAACCCATAATAACCCCGCCGCTTCAACTTTTTGGGCAAATAAAGCATTTTCAGATAGAAGACCATAACCCGGATGAATTAAGCTTGCTCCCGATAGAATAGCTTTTTCTATGATGATATCGGAATTTAAATAACTTTGATTAACTGGTGGAGGTCCTATCAGATGGGATTCATCGGCCATTTTAACATGGAGTGCCGATTTGTCGGCTTCTGAATATACAGCAACAGTTGAATACCCCAGCGCCTTGCAGGTTCGTATAATACGACATGCAATTTCGCCTCGATTTGCGATTAAAACTTTTTTCATAATCGGTTTTCTATACAGAAGAATTGATCAATTACGTTTCTATAATAAATAGAAGGTCATCCTCGGAAATAGAGGCCCCTTCTTCTATGCAGATTTTTTTTACGATACCTGATTCTGGAGCAACGTGAGGTATTTCCATTTTCATGGCCTCTGCGATTATAAGCTCATCGCCTTCTTCTACGGTCTGTCCTTCTGAAACAACAATCTTCCACGCTGTTCCTGTTACATCACTGTGGACTTTTATCTCAGCCATATCTGTCTCCTTTCTTAACGTGCGGTGCTATTAAACAAGCATGGGGTTCTGTAAACGAGAAAATTGTATAGGCCAAGCTTTTATCTGTAATAATAACGTAGATGAGATATATCTAGAAATTCAAAAAAAATTGAACCATCAAAGATCTTTATACCAAGAACGATGTTGTCGGTAGTTAGCTTATCTGCAACTAATTATCCTTATAGAAAATAATCAAAAAATAGGAAAATACTATGTCTTGGCAAAACGAACTTGAAGAACTCCAAACGAGAGAGGCCTTTGCCGAAGAACTTGGTGGTGCTGAACGGGTAAAGCGACAAAAAGATGGTGGCCGTTACACAATAAGGGAACGAGTTGGATTGATGGCTGATCCTGGGACATTTCATGAAACCGGGAAGATTGGGGGGATGGCTGAGTATGATGAAAATAATGACCTCAAAAAGCTGACACCATCCAATTTTATTTTTGGAAAGGCAAAAGTATCAGGCAGACCTGTCATCATTGGTGGAGATGATTTTACCGTGCGTGGTGGTTCGGCTGATGCCACAATCAAAGAGAAGCATAATCGATGTGAGGAAATGGCGAATGCATTACGTCTACCACTTATCCGGATGGTTGAGGGCTCTGGTGGTGGTGGTTCTGTAAAAACCATAGAAACGACAGGAAGAGCAAATGTTCCAGGCGTCGCAGGCTGGGAAACCGTGGTTGAGAATATGGGTACTATTCCTCGTGTTGCCCTTGGTCTTGGTTCTGTGGCAGGTCTTGGTGCGGCTCATCTTGCAGCATCGCATTATTCGGTGATGATTAAAGATAAATCTGCTGTTTTTGTAGCGGGACCGCCAGTAGTAGCTCGGACTGGGGAAGATTTAACTAAAAACGAACTTGGTGGCTATCAAATCCAGTTGAAAGCTGGTGCAGTTGATCATGCGGTAGACACTGAGGAGGAAGCATTTGAGTGCGCCCGAAAGTTTTTATCCTATCTTCCCAATTCGGTTTATGAATTACCGCCTCGCGGTCCTCGGATAGATGACCCCAATCGGCGTGTTGAGCCACTGATAGATGCCGTGCCAAGGGATATTCGTAAAGTATATAAAATGCGTCCAATATTAGAATCTGTTGTTGATGAAGGTTCGTTTTTTGAAATGGGGAAGCAGTTCGGAAAATCAGTTATAACTGGATTTGCCCGTCTGGATGGATGGCCCGTAGCGGTCATGGCCAGTGATCCCTACTCATATGGTGGCTGTTGGACGGCTGCTACCTGCAAGAAGGTTATAAAGTTTGTAGATTTAGCGGAGACATTTCATTTGCCTGTTGTTTATCTAGTTGATTGCCCCGGATTCCAGATAGGACTTCAATCAGAACAGGCAGGTACCATAAAAGAGGGTGTGCGTGCCATGAGCGCTATGTGGCAAACCACTACGCCCTGGTGCTCTGTCATTATCAGAAATGCGTTTGGTGTGGCGGGTGCAGCCCATAAAAGTGGCGGACGTTATTGCACACGCTACGCTTGGCCATCAGGACGATGGGGTTCACTACCATTAGAGGGTGGAATTGAAGCAGCTTATCGCGCAGACATAGATGCGGCTGAAAACCCCGAAGAAAAACTTTCAGAAATAGAAGATAGGTTAAACAAGTTACGCTCTCCTTTTAGATCTGCGGAAACCTTCTGGATTGAAGAAATAGTAGACCCGCGTGATACGAGAGCACTTCTTTGTGATTTTGCAGAAACAGCAGCTCCCTTGAGAGAGGCTGGTTTAACAGCATTTAAAATGAGACCATAATGATATCCGAGTTTATAAAAGGTGATGCTCGCCGGGCTTTTGATGTGCTCAAGGGAGGTGGGATCGCTATAATACCTATGGACGTTGGTTACACATGTGCTGGTGGATCGAGTGAGGCCTTGCAAAAAATATTTAATACAAAAAAACGCGCCGCTTCCAAAAGAAATGCTATGGTAGGTGATATGGCCATTGCTGAGGAACTTTATGATCTAAGCGCAAAGGCCTGGGACGTTATAAATGTAATTACAAAAGACTATGATCTTCCTCTCGGGGCAGTTGGACCATGTAAAATTGACCATCCGCTATTGCAAGCTCTCGATGAAGAAGCGATTGAAGCCAGCACCAAGGACGGAACCTTGGTGATGCTGATCAACGCGGGACCGTTCCATTCCGAAATTTGTCGTTTATCGCTTAAGGAATTGCACCCTATTTTTGGATCGTCGGCAAATATTTCTCTTACTGGAACAAAGTTTCGGGTGGAGGATATTGATAGGGAAATTATTGATATAGCAGATATCGTTATTGATCATGGTTTGCGAAAATACCATTTTTACCAGCAGTCTTCGACCTTATTGAATGTTGAAACATTTGACGTTGTTCGAAAAGGCTCCAATTATGAAATTATCGCAGATATTTGTTCTCGTCGCTTCGGGGTGCAGTTAGCGGATTAAGATGGCTGATGCCACCAAGAACCATTTAATACGATACCTTTTAAAGTGAATTTTTTATCTCCTTCCCGAGTTTCTCCAAGTGAGTCAACGTAGTTTGTCTTTGCATTCTCAATTTCTATTATTGTTGCATCGCCGATACTTCCAGGGGATAAGGTTCCTAGGTCTGGACGCTGGATTGCCTTTGCAGGACCCGTGGTGCTTGCTGCTATTATATCTTTCAATTCCATTCCGAGGTGCATGAATTTTGAGAGTGTCACCAATTGATCATATGCGGGACCCTTAATGCTCAAAGAATGAACATCACTCGAAATTACATCTGGTAAGAAGCCAGCATCCAGCATTGTTTCTGCTGTCGCAAAACCAAAAGAACCCACGCCATGTCCAATGTCAAATATAACTCCGCGCTCGCGTGCTTCCATTATTTCTTCTTTTATTCTTCCATTACTTTGAGTTGGAGCGCCAGGAAAAGGTCTAAAGCAGTGAGTAAGTACATCGCCAGGTCTAAGACGATTTACCACATCTTTGGTATTGGGAGGAGGCCAGTCGAGGTGGCAC
>QBVV01000067.1 GCA_003284265.1 SAR116 cluster bacterium AG-313-A07 | reverse complement strand
CGTGCTCGATGAGTGCAATCGTTGTTCCAAATTCATCGTTTACATCTAGTACAAACCGACACATGTCTTCTTTTTCTTCCAGATTCATTCCCGCCATCGGTTCATCTAGAAGCAATAAATCAGGCTCTGCGGCAAGTGCCCGGCCCAGTTCTACGCGCTTTTGAAGTCCATAGGGAAGGCGACCGACGGGTGTTTTCCGAATAGCTTCTATTTCTAAAAAGCTGATAATTTCCTCTACAAACTGTCGATGTAAAATCTCTTCTCTCTGGGTTGGCCCATAATAAAGCATTGCAGGTAAGAGATTTACCTTCCATTTATTCATTTTAAGATTACGCCCAGTCATAATATTATCCAGAGTGGACATTCCTTTAAAAAGAGCAACGTTTTGGAATGTTCGGGCTATTCCTCCAGCAGCTGCCTCGTGCGGCCGCATTTGTTTTCGTACTTTACCGCGAAAGAGTATCTGCCCCTGTTGGGGATGATAAAAACCATTAATGACATTTAACATGGAGGTTTTCCCCGCTCCATTTGGACCTATAATCGCCCTTATTTCTCCTCTTTTTATATCAAAGCTCACGTCACGTATGGCCCTGACTGCCCCAAAAGAGAGCGTAATATTTTCAACAGAAAGCATTGATTCGGAGGAGCCTTGTTCGTTTTCAGTCATTTCAACCATCCAATCCGTTATTCTTATTAACTTCTGCATCACGGATTTTTAGTAGCACGGAATTGCTTTTCCCGGTCTCCAGTTTGGAACGAAGTTCTACGTTGGTTTTACCAGAGTGGAGCGCATCTATCACTTTTTTGAGTCGCTTATTGACTTCTTTTCTTCGCAGTTTGCCAGTTTGTGTCAACTCGCCATCTATCGGATCGAGTTGTTTGTGTAATATGGTGAAACGTTTGATTTGAAGACCTGAGAGGTCCTCGGTTTTTCCTAGTTCTACATTGAGATTATCGATGTCATTTTTTATTAGTTCAGAAACCATATCTTGCTGAGATAGATCGATATAGCCGGAAAAACCAACACCAGCTTTCTCTAAATGGCTTCCGATTGAGTCAGCGTCCACAACTACAATAGCCGCCACAAAATCTTTACCGTTACCAGACGCTACCGCGTCTTGAATAAATGGTGAACGTTTCAATCTATTCTCGATAGTCTGTGGTGTGAAAATCGAAGAAGTATTCACTTTTCCTATATCAACGAGCCTATCGATAACAGTCAAATGACCATGATCGTTTATTATTCCAAAATCGCCACTATTTATCCAGCCGTCTTTATTTAAAATCTTTTTGGTTTCTTTATCATTCTTATAGTATCCCATGAAATTACCGGGGCTTCGGTAAACAATCTCTCCTTTTTTATCTACCTTAAATTCCACTTCGGGGCCGGCTGGTCCAACTGAATTTGGAAGAACATTCCCATTTGGTTGCAGAAAAGCATACCCTGAGCTTTCCGTTTGGGTGTAGATCTGTTTTAAATTTACCCCAATGCTTCGATAGAAAGAAAAAACTTCATCACTTATTGGAGCTCCACCGGTGTAGGCCACCTTTATATGATTGAAGCCTAGATTATTTTTTATGGGACCGTATACCACCAGAGATCCTAAAGAATAAAATATCCTATCTATCAACCCAACCGATTTTCCCTCTAGTATTCGGGCTCCTACGCGCTCAGCCAAGGTCATAAAATAATGGTATAATGAGTTGACTATTCTGGAAGCGCCTTGAACTCGACTATTCACTTCGGTAGCTAGTAGCTCAAAGATCCTAGGAGGGGCCATAAAGTAATTTGGACCTATGTCCTTCAAATCAGAGAATAATGTATCAGGACTTTCTGGGCAATTTATAGTATAGCCGGTCACGTAGTGTTGAGCATAAGATAAAAAATGATCGCCTATCCACGCCAATGGCAGATAAGCGAGAACATTTTCGTTGGACCCGATATTATCTTGATCAGCTGCGAGACGAGCCGATTTTTGCAAAGCATCATATGAAAGCATAACCCCTTTTGGGGCTCCTGAAGTGCCGGGAGTATAAATGATTATAGCGAGATCGCTCCCTTTACCTTCACTAATACTGTTGCTGAATGAATCTGGATTTTTGGCCTGTTGGTCTCGTCCTGTTTCCTTAAGGGTTTCTAGTGAATAGAGGCTGGTACTATTATAATTTCGCATACCTCTTAATTCCTCATGAGCAATAAACTCGATCGAGGATATTTCATTTTTTAATTGTTCAATTTTATCTACTTGTTCTTGGTCCTGACAGATCACACCTTTAATTTCGCTTTGCTTTAAAATCTCTGACAGCTCTTCGGCATTGCTGTCGGGATACAGCGGAACCGGCACGGCACCAATTGCCTGAATTGCTGTGAAACAAAGGTAGAGCGACGAAGTGTTCTGTCCGATGATGGCTACTTTGTCATCTCGTTTTAAACCAATTGCTTGAAGACCTAATGCGATGAGCTCTGCAGTCTCTTCCGCTTTTGCCCAACTAAGTGTTTGCCAGATACCCAGGTTCTTCTGCCGGTAGGCTGGCGCATTGCCGTTTACCTTTGCATGATGCAAAAGCAACTTTGGGAAGGTGTCTCTTTTTTCGAGAGAAGGTGCAACTGCATTCATGCGTTTTCATTCGCCTCGTCTAAAAGTCGGTTTGTCAAAAATATCGACTTGCCGGCTTTACTAGCCATGTAAACCACTCGCCATTTTTTTTGTTTTTGTTTGGCGAAAAACCCCGTTTCCGCATTAATCGGTTCTCTTTACTAGAGAGTCAACAAAGTTATTTCATTTACATGTAATTTTTTTGAATAAAATAAGTATATTTTACTTCATTTTGTTTAAAACATGCTTTCTGAAGTCTGTTCGTTTAAAAAAAAACCAAAGCGCGCATCTCTATGCTCTGCCTAGGCAATGCGTCGTCTGGACTCGCAGGATCATCAAAAGCGGTATGCGCTGTAAACTTAACTTCCACATCTTTATCCGTATCAAATACCTTGAATACCAATACCTCGTCTTGGTGCATTTTGGGGAAATAATACCATCTGTGCGCCGAGTTATAGCTGATATGATAAGTTTCAGCAGTCCTATCTTTATATCGCCTTTGATTACGAATGAATCCCGTCTCAGGTATCGTTTTACCATCACACAACGCTAGGGGCTCTGACTCTATAACGGAGGCGATAGAGCGCCACGTTTGAATAATAGCGAACCGGCTTTCCAATAATACCTGCGATTCTGTAGGGAAAAAATCTCTGACTCTCTGTGGGGCAGATAACTCAGTGTAATCGTTATGGACGTAACGAACCGGTTCTCTAACCCAGCCTTTTCTCTGCTTTTCACGAAGAGGTGTTCGAAGGGTATGATCAAATATATATACTTGTTTGCCGCCACTTTCTCGTTTTATCAATTCGGCTGTTTCAGGGTAATAAATGTTCCTTATCTCATCTTCATCATAGAAATTTGACATTTTTGTTGGATTATTAGCCAATAGGAAACCATGGTGATCTAGACGAAATTTTTCTTCTGCCTTCCTTCCATTATAAATTTTTGTCGTTCTTTTTTCGTAGGCAGCTATATGAGCTTTGTGTTCCTCTTCTGGCCAATCTACATAGCGAATGGAGGGTTGCCCATCATCGATGATATATGTTAGATCCGCAGTGATATGGTTTTGCATATTAGCCTCATTTTAAAATAAAGTAACATTAGTTTCCCCATGTTTAAAGGCCCCGTTCAGCTAACTTAGTTTACATTCTGCGTAGCAATGCGACTTTATCACCAGCTGGGTTTTATCAGCTTTTGGAAAGTCTCCATTTGACGTTTTGTCAAAATAGGTTGAGTTTCGGCGCAATCTACCTAGCCAAAGCCTGAACATAGTTGTTGTGGACATCAAGAAATATGCAAGCAAGACGATTTATTTTGAAAGCAGCATCGATAGTTGCCGTTCTTTTGGGTGTAGCGTTCGCTTGCTACGAGTTTTTTCACTGGATGACCCATGTTTATGAGTTCGATGCGCGTATCAAATCTGACCTTACGAGGGTATCTAGTAAGGTAAATGGTACAATTGATACAATATTAGTTAAAGAAGGAGAAGAGGTTCGCCGCGGCGATCTATTAGTTGTGATGAATAGTGATCATGTTATTCGTCAAATGGAGGCTTTAGATGCCGAGCTAAAGGTGCAAAAAGCTCAAACTGAAAAACTGAAAGCGCAAAAGCGCAATTCAGAAGTCGAATTGAATGCTCAAATATCTACCAAAAATGAGGAAATAAATTCACTAAAAGTTGAACTGAAAGCGCTTTTGAATAGGGAGCAACTTGCTCGTAAAAAATTAAAGCGAACGAAATATCTTGTCAGTAAAAATTTGACATCGAAGAAAAGTTTGGATGTTGATCAGGATCATCTGCTCAATTTGTCAGGCCAGGTTTCCGTCCTAGAGGCAAAGATCAAAGTTGCGAGGATGAAACTAGAAGAAATCAGAGCAAAGGGGAGCAAAATTGGGGTTTTGGAGCAAGATATAATTATTTCTGTTATTACTGTTCGGAGATTAGCCGCAAACCTGCAAGCTTTAGAAGTAGAATTGAAGGAGCGTCAAATACTAAGCCCTGTTGATGGGATTATAGACATCATATTCAAAAATCCCGGTGAATATGTTGAGGATGCGAATGAGATACTTGTCTTACATAATCCTAAAAACATCTGGATAGAGGCAAATATAGAAGAGGATCAGATCCGACATCTGGAGATTGGACAGCCTGTCAAAGTTGATTTTAATGCCTACCCTTTCGATTCTTTTAAAGGCGAAGTAACATATATTGGTCGTATTACATTATCCGATTTAGCGATATCAAAATCAGACTTGAGCGATAATCGTGTTCGAAAATTAACTCAACGGATCCCAGTAAAGATTAAGTTAATAGACAGGCCCGAGATAACTGCTCCCGGTATGTTGGTGGAAGTTAATATTCAAATTCAGGATAAGGCACTACTTCAGTGAATTTATCGCGACTAGACTGGCGTATCATATTAGCTTTAGCTACGTCATCTATGCTCATTCAACAAGCTTTCTCTTATGTTTGCCAAATTGTTTTACCGTTTCTCGCAGACCGTATTGCAGAAGATTTTGGAATTTCTAGAGCGTGGCTGGGACTGTATCTATTTATTCAAAATGTTGCCTCTATTGCGGCAGCTATGGGCTGTGGTGCAATTATAATAAGGATGGGGGCCCTTCGTATAAGCCAAGCTTGTCTGGTATTTATGGGGGGAAGCCTTTTTGTAATAGCAACTGGAATACTCTGGTTATATCCTATTGCGGCGATATTACTTGGGGCAGCCTCAGTTTCTACCCCGGCTAGTTCTCATATATTGGCCAAATACTGCCCCCCAAGACTTGCTCCGATTATCTTTTCAATCAAGCAAACGGGTGTGCCAGTTGGCAGTCTTATAGCCGGTATCTTGATACCTGTATTGCTGGGAATGGGTATCTACATTGGAAGTCTGGGTATTTCAGTTCATCTTGACGCTTATGGAACGTGTTTCGTAATTGGAATAATTGTTTACATGATCGTTTTGCTTCTTCAGCCTTTGAGGGAACATTTTGATTCAGATAGGCGTTTGGACGTAAAGTTTTCATTCTCAGGTGCTATTCAAACAATGAAAATTGTGATTTCTGACGCCAGTTTGCGGGATTTGGCATTATGTGCTTTCGCGTTGGGTGGTTTGCAATCAATCTTCGCAGGTTTCTTTATTCTTTTTATGATCGACGGGCTCAATTATAGCGAATTGGAAGCGGGTTCGGCGTTTGCGATAGCAAGCTTAACAGCAATTGGAGCAAGGATTTTATGGGGTTGGTTGGGAAGCACGTATCTATCAGCTCGTCTAGTTATGGGTGGCATAAGTTTTTTTGCTGCAGTTGGAGGCGTCTTAATAGGACTCTTTGACCCGACCTGGAGCTATAATGCTATATTGATTGTCGCGATCCTTTACAACGTCACTTCATTAAGCTGGCATGGTATTCTTCTGGCTGAAACAGCAAGATTGTCTCCAGAAGGTAGCGTGGGCGGCATCACGGGTGGCGTGCTTGCCTTTACATCTATAGCCATGATGCTCTATCCGGCGTTTTATGGGGGGCTGTTAGCTATAACCGACTCTTATGGAATTGGATTTACCTTGGCAGCATTGCCAGCTTTATTTTGCGCGTTTGTTTTCTTCAAGCCACCTTTAGAGGGGTCATGGATAGCCCAAGGATGTGGATTAATAATTTGGAGTATTAAACCACAGCGACTTTTATTTATGTTTCTGGGAAGTGCCATTGCTGCTTTTGCTGCGGCTGCATTGTTGTACAGAAACTTAATTTGAATTTCCTATTTTAACAAATATTGTCAGAAGTTTTGCATTTAAACTATTTCTACGTGTAATTTTATGGCATCTATTTTGAAATATTTTCAGATTTAGTCTTAGCAACATGGAAAGGAAACCATTAAATGAGTGGTGCATTAATTGTTTCAGGAGGAAGCAGGGGTATTGGTGCAGCAACTGCTATATGTGCCGCACGGCAAGGATGGGATGTTGCGATAAATTATGCACGAGATGAAAACGCAGCGGTTTCAGTGGCAGATCAGGTGAGATCATTTGGGAGAAGGGCTATCATCGTGAAGGGTGATATGTGTAATGAAGAGGATATCCAGAGATTATTCAATGATACAGAAAAAGAATTAGGTCCACTAAAAGGATTAGTAACAAGCGCTGGGACCACTGGAAAAACAGTCAGAATAGAAGATATAACTGTTGAGGCTATCAATAAAGTAATGCAATTAAATGTAGTCGGCTTAATGCTTTGTTGTCGAGAGGCTGTGAGACGAATGTCGACTAAAAATGGTGGTGGTGGTGGGAATATTGTGAACCTTGGTTCAGCTGCGTCAAGGTTGGGTGGCCCAAATGAATTTGTTCATTACGCAACCTCTAAGGGGGCTGTGGATTCATTCACGCTGGGACTGGCGCGTGAAGTTGCTGGTGAGGGTGTTATAGTGAATGCGGTTTCACCTGGAATGATAGATACTGAAATTCATGCATCGGCTGGACTACCAAATAGGGCTGTCGAAGCTGTTCCTGGAATACCGATCCGACGTGTAGGACAACCAGAGGAAGTTGCTGAGGCAATCGTCTGGTTGTTGAGTAAGGGAGCCAGCTACTGCGCTGGGGCTATCATACCTGTTACCGGGGGAAGATAAAGAATACGGCATGAAATTAGGTGAGGGCCCATCTGCGGGATACCGGGATCTGGTACTAAAAGGTCAGCTTGTTGAAGATCATGTACAGCTCAATGCGGTAAATGAGTTGGAACGCTTACATAACCTTCTTCGGGGGTATGAATTAAGTGTTGTCTCTGGATCGTGGATCAAAAAGATATTATTTAAATCGACAGATTCTCGTGAAACACCCAAAGGGTTATACGTTTATGGAGGGGTCGGCCGAGGAAAATCTATGCTGATGGATCTTTTTTTCGATGGCGTAGCAGTCAAAAATAAAAGAAGGGTCCATTTTCATGAATTTATGCAGGAAGCTCACGAACTTATTCACATTTGGCGTCAAAACAATAGAAACGAACAACAAGCCGAACCAATAAGCCCCGTGGCGGCAAAAATAGCAAAAAATACAGCCTTACTTTGTTTTGATGAATTTGAGGTTCGTGATATCGCCGACGCTATGATCGTATCCAGATTATTCACAGCACTATTAGAGCTTGGTGTTGTAGTGGTGGCGACCTCCAATCGACATCCTGATGAGCTTTATAAGGATGGACTTCAGCGCGATTTATTTTTGCCCTTTATAAAATTAGTCAAAACCAAAATGGATATTCTACATCTGCAGGACGGTAAAGATTATCGTCTCGATCGTATAAAGGCAATAAAAACCTATATTCAACCAGCTGACCACAAGGCGACGCTGCTACTAGAGCAAATCTACCACGATTTAACTGATGGCAATTTAGGTCAGCAGGGAGTTATTGAATTCAAAGGAAGGCAGATTAATGTCCCAAGGGTCTCGGGAGCAGTAGCTTTTTTTAGTTTCGGCGATCTTTGTTCTATTCCTTTGGGCGCTGGAGATTATTTATTATTAGCAAAGCGGTTTCGGTCAATAATTATCTCGGATGTGCCAGTAATGACAAGTCAAAATCAAGATTTGGCAAGACGATTTATGGTATTGATTGATGCCCTTTACGAAAGCAAGGCCCATTTAGTTATGTCAGCGGCTGCAGACCCTACAAACCTTTACAAAGGGAGCGATTGGGGGTTCGAATTTGATCGAACGATATCGCGTCTGTTAGAAATGCAATCCGTCGAATATATAGAATCATCGAGACAATAAATGAAACTTTATTAAACTTCTAAATACTTTTTATTAGTGCTCTTCTTGCCCCATGGAAAGATTCGGGGTAAACCCCTGATCGACTATGACAATTAGTTGTAGCATTTTATTCGAATTAAATTTGCTTTGGAGATATTGGATGGCCCGGAATAAAATCGCTCTCGTCGGCGCTGGAAATATTGGGGGAACGTTGGCCCTATTAGCAGGATTAAAAGAATTGGGTGATGTGGTTCTTTTTGATATTGTCGATGGTATACCCCAGGGCAAAGCATTAGATATAGCTGAAGCGTCTCCGGTAGAGGGATTTGATGCCGCTGTATCAGGTGCCAATGATTATAGTGATATAGCAGGCGCAGACGTAGTAATCGTCACCGCGGGAATTGCTCGTAAACCAGGTATGAGCCGCGATGATTTAATTGGAACTAATACCAAGGTGATGCATTCAGTTGGTGAAGGTATTAAAAATCACTGCCCAGATGCTTTTGTTATCTGCATAACAAACCCACTCGATGTTATGGTTGGGGTATTGCAAAAAGCGTGTGGACTTCCGACCAATAAGGTTGTTGGTATGGCTGGAGTCTTAGATAGCGCGCGATTTCGGTATTTCTTAGCTGAAGAGTTCGAGGTCTCGGTGGAAGATGTTACAGCTTTTGTACTTGGGGGTCATGGTGATACAATGGTGCCACTAGTACGTTATTCGGCAGTAGCGGGGATCCCGGTGCCCGATCTAATTAAAATGGGTTGGAGCACCCAGGGAAAACTTGATGAAATAGTCCAGCGTACTAGAGACGGTGGAGCTGAAATTGTTAAACTTTTAAAAACTGGTTCCGCTTTCTATGCGCCTGCATCCTCCGCGATAGAGATGGCAGAAGCTTACATTAGGGATAAAAAACGTGTGCTTCCTTGCGCCGCTTATTGTGAAGGGGTTTATGATTTAGATGGGCTCTATGTTGGCGTTCCAGCAGTCTTAGGAGCCGGCGGTGTGGAACGTATTGTTGAAATAGAAATGAATGCAGATGAACGCTCTATGTTTGATCATTCTGTTGAAGCGGTTAAGGAGTTGAATGCCGCGGCAGCTAACTTAGAAAAATAATTGTTATATGTAACTTTCTCACGTCCTATCCGCTGTTGACTATTTATTCATTTCGGAACATATCAGGGTGGACAGTGCGTTGTAGTAGTTATTTGGCCTAAGTGGCGCTTGGTAGAAGGTCTAAAATTGCTTGGCTAATTATCAACATCAAACTGAAAACGGCTTAAAATGAATATTCACGAGCATCAGGCTAAAAGTCTACTGGCTGAGTTTGGCGTATCTGTCCCCCGCGGTGCAGTGGCCTATTCAGTAGAGGAAGCTGTTTCTGCGGCCAAAAACTTAGAGAGCTCAGTTTATGTGGTTAAGTCTCAGATCCATGCTGGAGGACGTGGTGCAGGTCGATTCTTGGATAGTGAAGCAGATAAGGGTGGGGTTCGTGTTGTAAAAACGCTGTCAGAGGTCCAACAGAGTGCGGAAGAGATGTTGGGAAAAGTGCTGCTGACAAAGCAGACAGGGCCAGAGGGAAGGCGAGTTCAGCGCATCTATGTAGAGGAAGGATGTGAAATCGAGTCGGAATTCTATCTTTCACTGCTTGTTGATAGAAATAATAGTTGTGTAACCCTCATAGCGTCTATTGAGGGTGGGATGGAAATAGAGGAAGTTGCAGAAAATGCACCTGAGAAAATAATTAATGTAGCTATAGATGCAACAACAGGTTTGCGATCGCACCATGCAAGAAAAGTAGCTTTTCAACTTGGATTAAGGGATAAGCAGGTCGGCGAAGCTGTTAATTTTTTACAAGCCATTTATAGAGCATTTATAGAGCTTGATGCTTCTACTATAGAGATTAATCCCCTGGTCTTAAATAAATCAGGGAATCTGGTTGCACTGGATGCAAAAATGAATTTTGACTCGAATGCTTTGTATCGTCAGCCAGAAGTAGAAAAGTTACGCGACCTATCAGAAGAAGAGCCTGCAGAAGTCGAAGCCGCCAAGTCTGAGTTAAACTATGTAAAACTTGATGGTAATATTGGTTGTATGGTTAATGGCGCTGGCTTGGCTATGGCAACCATGGATATAATTAAACTCCATGGCGGGGAACCCGCTAATTTCTTAGATGTTGGTGGGGGTGCAACAAAGGAACGCGTGTCAGCTGCCTTCAAAATTATTATGTCTGATATTAATGTAAAGGGGATATTGGTCAACATCTTCGGCGGCATAATGAAATGCGATATCATAGCAGATGGAGTAGTGGCCGCCGCGAATGAACTTGGTTTAAAAATACCCTTAGTGGTGC
>QBVV01000066.1 GCA_003284265.1 SAR116 cluster bacterium AG-313-A07 | reverse complement strand
CCATCAAGTGTATTGCCGCGAAGCTTTGACTTTGGTGCCACAATCGAAATTTTGCTTAAAGACGTAAATTTGGCGCTCGAGGAAGGAGAAAACCAGGGTGTTCCGCAATTTGTGTGTCAACAAACAAGGCAGATGCTTTTGCTGGCCGCTCATAAAGGTTGGCGACAAAAGGATTTGAGCGAATGGTCGAAGTTAGTTGAGCAATGGGCTGGTATAGAAATCAGTTCGACTGATAAATGATATGCCGAAACTTTCTAAAAGCGAAATAGAGACATACCAAAATAAGGGATATGTAATTCCTGATTACACAGTTCCAGAAAATATACTGCGATCACTTAAAGAAGCATTGGAAGAAACTTTAAACATAAACTCAAATATTCGACCTGAGCAATTAGCATCAATCCACACCGAGAAGTCTAGTGCCAATGACACAGTGGGTCATTCGACATTTCTTGAGACTGCGCTCAACCCAGAATTAGTTGATCTTGTAAGCAGTGTTCTAGGTGACAATATCATAATGTGGGGGGTGCAATTATTTTGTAAACCTGGCGTCGATGGAATGGAAGTACCGATGCACCAAGATGGGCAGTATTGGCCCATTCGACCACTCAAAACGTGTACCATGTGGTTGGCTATTGATGAGGCGGATCGCGATAACGGCTGTCTTCAAGTGGTCCCGGGCTCCCATCTGGGTTCGATTCATTATGATCACCAGAAAGAAACCAGAGATAACCTCGTTCTGAACCAGTCTGTAAAGGACCCAAGGTTGGACAGAGCGGAAATTGACTATATAGAGTTAAAGGCCGGACAGCTCTCTCTGCACGATGTATTTCTGGTTCATGGTTCTCAGCCTAATACGTCTGGTCGACGAAGAGCTGGTTTCACTGTGAGATATATGCCTTCAACTTCGGTATTACGACGAGATATTAAAATTCCATTTGCAGGCTATCCGGTTAACTGGAAGGAAAAACCATTATGGCTAGCCAAAGGCAGAGATGTTTCTGGGAGAAATGATTTGACGCGAGGACATATAAAATAAATTAATATGCCGTACTTTTTAGGATAACTATTCAGTATAAAAACCAGAGATATTATCGTTAATATTTATTCAAAAATACCAGAAGAGTATGTAAAAACAATCATGCCCTGTTTCAGTTATATATAGTAAATTTATAGAATAAATTAGGAAAAGTTTATGAAAAATAATACCAAGCTATTTAGTCCTTTAAAGTTACGTGGCGTCACGCTCCCTAACAGAGTTGTCCTTTCTCCTTTATGTATGTATTCCGCTAATAGCGGTGTAGCATCTAACTGGCAATTTGCACATTTAAGTACCTTTGCTCGGGGTGGGGTGGGGCTTGTGTTTGCTGAAGCAACAGCTGTAGAGCCTAAGGGTCGTATTACGCCCAGGTGCTTGGGTATATGGACTGACGAGCAAGCAGAAGCATTGAAACCAACGACTGAGTTTATAACCTCAATGGGTTCTGTTCCAGGAATACAAATCGCCCATGCAGGAAGGAAAGCGTCTGCTAGTCCACCTTGGGATGGAGGCAAGCCTTTAAGAATTGGCGATACCGCTTGGGGCGATCCGTCTTGGGAAGTAATGGGACCCTCAGCTGTTCCTTTGGCCGAGGGATGGCAAACTCCTCATGTCATGAGTGAGGATGACATAGCCGCCACGATTAATAATTTTGCGTCAAGTGCTAGTCGGGCAGTGACGGCCGGGTTTAAAGTATTAGAAATCCATGGTGCGCATGGGTACTTGATCCATAGTTTTTTATCTCCTCTAAGTAATCAACGCAATGATGCGTATGGCGGAGATTTAAAAGGCAGAATGCGATTTGCTATTGAGGTTGCGGAAGCAGTTAGGGCCAGTTGGCCAAATGATTTACCTCTATTTTTTCGTATTTCCGCTGTGGATAACCATGGTTGGAGTATTGAAGATTCTGTGGTGCTGTCAAATGAACTGAAGTTAAGAGGCGTAGACGTTATAGACTGCTCGGCTGGCGGCATTTCTGGCGCGCCGGCTTTTAGGGCAAAGGATGATGGTTCACCGGTTAAGACTTCTAGCGATAGGCCCCTGGGGTTCCAAGTTCCCTACGCTTCTCAAATTCGCAAAGGGGCTGGTGTAGCAACTCTGGCTGTTGGACGTATTATCGAAGCGCATCAGGCAGAAAAAATCTTAAACGATGATAGCGCTGATTTAATCGGTATAGGTAGAGAGTTGATGTACAATCCATTCTGGACGCTGCATGCCGCGGAGCAATTAAAAAGTGAAGATGTACTCGAAGGATGGCCGGACCAGTATCGTTGGGCTATTACCAGAAGGGCTGATTTGGAACAGGGCGCCAAGAACCAGAGATAAGTCTAACATCAAAAAAGGTTCAAATAAAAACCACAGAATTAGGAAAATAGATGAATAGTCAAATAGAGAATTCATTTCAAAAAACAAAAGCTATCAAAAATCGGTATGGAAAGGTAGAATTTCCAGATCAGGCTCCCTGGAATGAGGCGATTAATTTATTATTGTCCCACAAATCGGTACGATCTTATAAGGCTGATCCTTTGCCTGAGGGTACGCTAGAAACACTTCTGGCGGCTGCCCAATCAGCCGCCACCAGCTCTAATCTGCAGTTATGGTCACTGGTTGCTATAACCGATCCAATTAAGAAAACAGAATTGGCAAAGATTGCTGGTAATCAAAAGCATATAGAACAATGTCCACTTTTTCTGGTTTGGTTGGCAGATTTATCTAGAAATCAACGAATGGGGGCAGAAGAAGGCGTTGAGATGGAGGTTATGCCTTTTGTTGAGACATTTCTTGTTGCGGCAATCGACGCGGCTTTGGCTGCACAAAATGCTGTAATCGCGGCGGAGTCGTTGCAACTTTCAACAGTTTATATCGGAGCGATGCGAAATAATCCTGAAAAAGTTGCTGAGTTACTGCAATTACCACCCGAGGTGTTTGGTGTATTTGGTTTGTGTGTTGGATATGCATCACCCGATATCAAGGCGGAGGTGAAACCTAGGTTGCCGCAGGCGGCTATTGCGTTTCATGAAGTTTACGGTAATGCCGAAGAAAAGAAATTACGAATAAGTTACGATCGGGAAATGGCAAAATTTTCTGAGAGAAATGAGATGGTTGCCGATACATGGACCAATCGAGTTCTAGGCAGAATGGGAAAATTATCAGGAATGAACGGACGTGAAAAATTAATGGGAATATTAAATTCAATGGGATTTCCGCTCCGTTAAGAGTCTAAATATTCAATTAAATAGTCAAGATTGATTGGAACTTATGGTTGCTGTTATCGGCGAGGCGTCGTCTCGGGTGGAAGATAAAAAGTTTTTGACAGGAGCTGGGAAATACCTTGACGACCTGGAGTTCCCAGATGTTTGTTATGCTGTATTTATTCGATCTCCACATGCTCATGCTCGTATTTTGTCGCTAAGTACTGCTATAGCGAAAGAGATGCCAGGCGTTTTAGATATCGTAACGGCCGATGATGTTGAGTTAAGTAAATTGAATGCTCTTAAACCATTCATTCAAGAAAATCCAAATACGGGTGAAAGGTTTTCTTTCGTAGAGCAACCATTATTAGCCCAAAACATAACCAGGTATCAGGGCGAGCCTATAGTATTAGTTATTGCAGCGACTTTAGCTCAAGCATTAGACGCATCAGAGCGTGTGGAAATTGAATACTCTCCTTTGCCACATGTTGTAGATGTTAAAGAGGCTGTAAGTCACAAATCAATAAAGCTTAATTCACAAATAGATGGAAATATTGCAGTAAAATGGAATACGGGTAATTCTGAAGGAATAGAGAAGGTATTCGATAATGCTGATCAAGTGGTCAGCCTTTCAATTCAAAATCAACGTATTGTTACCAACCCAATGGAGCCAAGGGGAGTAGTAGCTGACTGGAGCAAAAGAACTGGTCGATATACTTTGTATGGATCATCACAGAATATTCATGTTATGCGGACTTGTGTTGCGGACATGCTAGGTGTCACTGAAGAGTCAGTGAGATTTATTGCCCCAGATGTTGGTGGTGGTTTTGGTTCTAAGAACTTTTGTTATACCGAATATGGTCTTATAGCCTGGATATCCAAAAAACTGAGGCGACCGGTCAAATGGATCGCATCGCGAAGTGAAGGTTTTTTATCCGATCATCAAGGAAGGGATCATCAATCAGAGGTTCAACTAGCGCTTGGGAAAGACGGGAAGTTTCTTGCTCTAAAGGTAACGAGTTACGCAAACCTAGGCGCTTATCTGGTGGGGTCTGCAGGTGGCGTCCAGGTTGTCCAATACGCGAATCTTCCTGGAACAGTTTATAATGTGCCGGTTATTGAACTCAAAATTTTGGGAGTTTTAACTAACACAACTCCTATTGGGGTATTTCGTGGGCCAGGTTATGCAGAAGCTAACTTAATTATTGAACGTATTATTGATAAAGCTGCGCATCAATGTGGTTTTGATCGAGCAGAATTAAGACGTATGAATCTGTATAAAGCGGATGATATGCCCTTCACGAATGCGCTTGGTGGGGTGGTTGATAGCGGCAATTTCCCCAAAGTTCTCGATATGGCTTTGAAGAAAGCGGACTATTCAGGCTTTAACGCACGTAAAAAAAAGATGGACTTAAACGGACTGTTAAGAGGTATCGGGTTTGCCTACCACATTAAGGGGACAGGAGGCGCACCAGATGAAAATGTTGATGTTCGTTTCAATGAGGATGCTACTATTTCTTTAATAATGGGGACACAGTCTATTGGACAAGGACATGAAACAACATTTCCTCAGATACTGGCTAGTCAATTAGGCATTAGCAAAAACAAAGTTGTCTTGGCAAGCAGTGACACAGACCGTATCGCATTTGGTGGAGGCCATGGTAGTTCACGGTCAACCTATATGGGGGGGACAGCTATCTTTAATGCAGTCCAAGATATTATATCTAAAGGAAAAACCATCGCTGCGAATGAATTTGAGACATCCGTCGAAGATTTATCTTTTGCCAATGGCTCTTTCACCGTAAGCGGTACAGATAAGTCTTTAAGTATATTCGAGGTTGCAGAGTTAGGAAGAAATTTAAAACACCCCTTAGACACCTATAAAAAATGGACAAGAGAGGCGATGACGTTTCCCAATGGGGCGCATGTGGCGGAAGTAGAAATCGATCCTGATACGGGTATAGTAAAATTGAAGTCCTATACCGCCGTCGATGATTATGGCGTATTGGTAAACCCGAGTATCGTTAAAGGTCAAATGCATGGAGCAATAGCGCAGGGTGTGGGGCAAGCTCTATTAGAAACAGTCATATACGACGAATCATCCGCGCAGATGCTCACAGGATCGTTTATGGATTATGCAGTTCCTCGCGCAGATGATTTGCCCTTTTATGAAACGGCCTTTGAAAGCACTCCTTGTGCAACAAATCCACTTGGCGTTAAAGGTTGTGGTGAAGCAGGGACAATAGCTGCTCCGTCGGCAATCTCCAGCGCAATAATCGATGCATTGCGGCCATTTGGAATCACACATATTGACGGCCCAGCAACACCAGAAAAAATTTGGTCTTTAATACGCTCTACCTCACGTTAAAGAATCTCACGCTTTTTTTCAGGTTATTTAACCCGTGCCGCCTCGTCGTGAGCAAACCTCGTTATCATACTTAAAGCTTTCAAAGAGGCGCTACTTTTAGGGTTTTTTCCAATAAAAGCATGAGGCTGTAATGGGAATTTCTCTAGTGTAATATTGCCGCCTACACTCTGATATGCCTCAAAAAAACGTTCGGCCATGTCTGGTGTCAGGTTATCATCTTTGGTCCCTTGCAAGAGTAGGATATTAGGCAGCCTTTCTTGGATGCCGTGTTCAACTATTTTTTGCGGGTTTCCTTCCTCCATTGATTCCACGGTGGGCCAAAAAGCGTGATGGGCATCGATTAAACGCTGTATTCCCCTATCTAATACCATTTGATACCGAGCAGACGGGTCCAAGACTGACCAACAGGCTATCACATAACCAACGTCGGGTCCTTCGCTTTGATACGCGGACGGAGCATCTGAAAAAAAAGGATTATAAGGTAAAAGAGCGTTCAGTACAGCTTGGTGGCCGCCACTTGACGTTCCAAGCAATCCTATCGATGAGCCGATAATATTATATTTTTTATCGTTTTTCCGTAGCCAACGAATCGCAAAATTAATATCTCTTACTGAATCCGGATATAGGAAGTCAGGTGGCATCCTGAAATCGATAGCCATAACAAAAACACCATTCTTCGATAAGTCCTCGTGTATTGGGGTATTGGTCGTTCTATCGTTACTTATCCACGCTCCGCCGTGAACTTCTACTATTGCGGGAAAGGGTCCGGGACCATTAGGGCGGTACATTCTTGCCTTCAGAGTTTGGTTGCTAATCTTTCTATATTCTATGTCCTCTACTTTTATATCAACACTCAGCGCCACTGCGATTTATCCCTGTTCGATTTATCGGTGTTAGATGGTAATTAGATTAATTTTTATGGTCCTTAATAATCAAATCTGCGGCTTTTTCACCAATCATTATTGAGGGAGCGTTTGTATTACCAGAAATCAAAGTTGGCATGATTGAGGCGTCAGCTACTCGAAGAGCGGTGATTCCATGAACTTTCAATTCCTGGTCTACTACGGCATTTGGATCATTACCCATTTTGCATGTCCCAACGGGATGATAAGTTGTTTCACCGTTCTCCCGCACCCAGTCTAATAGTTGTTCATCAGACGTTTCTGTTGTTCCAGGTTTCAATTCGCTAACATTTAATTTTTTCATAATCGGTGCTGTCATTATGGACCGAACGGTGCGAACCGCATTGATCGTCGTGTCTATATCCAATTGTGTAGATAAAAAATTATATTGAATTTTCGGTGGTTGTTTCGGATTTGACGACACAATATGCACATGGCCTGTACTTTCTGGCCGCATAGCATGCGCGTAACAAATAACACCAGATGTTTTGGATAGTTTATAATTAGTATCATACAATAGCGGAAGCCAACCAAGGAGGCCGTCTGGCGCATCCAAACCTTCACGAGTTTTTATGAATGCGCGCATTGGTGCAGCCGGTATACCCATCATACCTTTTTTTGTCGCAAGGTAACGCATTGCCTGCCAGACAATACCGAGGCCTCTCGCTTTATCATTATAGGTTACTCCCGGAGCGGCAATTTCCCATCTTGTCCTCGGTGCGTAATGGTCTCTAAGGTTTTCACCAACCCCCGGTGATACGTGAGTAACTTCTACTCCATTTTCTTTTAGAATGCTTGGGTTGCCAATTCCTGAGATTTCCAGAATTTGGGGGGAGTTTATTGTTCCGGCACTAATTATGACTTCTCTCCGTGCATCGGCTTTGAATAACTTTCCCTTAATCTCATATAAAACGCCTGTGCAACGTTTATCTTTCAATACAAGTTTGGTCGTATAAGAGTTTACAGAAATTTTTAAATTTTTTCTCTTCTTGATCGGGTCAAGGTAGCAATAGGCAGTGCTCATTCTTCGCCCGTTGGAAATAGTCGCCTGACTCATAGCGATTCCCTCTTGCGCAGCGCCATTATAGTCAGGATTTTTAGGTATTCCTACCTCTTGAGCGGCAGCCATTATTGTATCATATAGTAAACCTGGCTCGTCTGGATCAGTTACACGAAGAGGGCCGTTACGGCCTCTGTAAAAATTCTCCCCACCGTCATAATTTTCTAATCGCTTGAAATATGGCAGAACATCATCATAACTCCATCCTCTGTTCCCCATCTGAGCCCAAGTATTGTAGTCGTTGGCTTGACCACGAACAAAAACGAGACCATTAATCGAACTTGACCCTCCTAGAAGACGTCCTCTGGGGACGGGTAACTTTCTTCCATTGGTACTCGCTTCGGGCTCCGAGGAAAAACACCAATTAGCCGATGGATTATTAATCAGCTTTGCATAGCCTATAGGGAAGGCAGACCAAAAGTTTCTAGCAGGGCCAGCCTCTAATAATAATACTCGCTGGTTGGGATCTGCAGAAAGGCGATTAGCTAGTACGGAGCCGGCTGAGCCAGCACCAATAATAATATAATCATATGTTTCGACGTCCATAATCTTAACCAAACTATTCTAGAATTCTATTTGGCTAGATCCTAGCAATAAGTTGGGTCATTTTATATCTCATTGATATTATTCGGTATGATATGCATAGTTGATTATATTGAATCTAAACACAATGCGACCAGACAATTACCTTGATGCATCCTGTATTGCCCGATGTGAAACCATTTTATTTCTTGTGGAAAAAGTTTTGAAATTTCGGACGAAGGGTTAGAAAAATATCATAACCAAAGTCTATTAAAAAACGCAGAATTGGCAATTTGAAAAATTTCCCCAATATCTTGAATGCAGGTAAGGATGCCCAAAGTTCAGCAAAAGCAGCACCTCCAGACACTAATTCCCCGTTTGAACTCAGTACATGGAATCGAGCCATAAGCTCATCACGGGATCTGGTTTGTATGGGAATAGCGATCTTTTCATCACTAACATCAACCCAGGACAATTCATTGGCTCCCGCACGCATCTTATAGAAATCAATCTCCTTGGAACAGATAGGACAACTGCCGTCGAAAAATACTGTTAAAGCCTGGGGGCTTTGAGTTGAGTTATCCGCGATTTTATCTACCATGGGATCCTTCTTTTTTCATAATCGAAAAACCCACCGTTGTCCTGTATGTCAGCTGCATTGAGAAGTTTGTAGAGCCTTTTAGCACAGTCTCTTGGTGTCAGTACATTCAATCCTTTCTTTGTGAAAGGGTCTGACAAACGAGTAGCAACGGTTCCGGGATGGATTGCCATGCAAATCGCCTCAGGCCGGGTTCTCGATAATTCAATAGACGCTGTTTTCACAAACTGGTTCAAGGCAGCTTTGGAAGCTCGGTAACCGTACCAACCCCCCAATCCGTTATCGGCGATGCTTCCTACACGAGCCGATAAGCAGGCAAAAACCGATTTTTCGGACTTGGGAAGCAGAGGTAAAAAATGCTTCATAACCAGCATTGGACCGATCGAATTTACCCGAAACAGGAGTTCGAGTGCCTCTTGATTGACTTGCTTCCAAGTTTTTTCTGGTCGGACCAATTCATTATGTAGAATACCGGTGGCTACAATCACACTAGCTACAGGCAGTTTTCTGGCTGCCACTTTAGCGGCGGCTTTTGATATACTGTCCTCCGACAACAAATCTATCCCCGACTCCGTCTCACGCCCTAACAATATTATCTCAGTATCGGGTTGGCGGTAATTAAATTCTTCGGCACAGGCCGAACCAATCGAACCAGTCCCCCCAATCACAACCGTTAAAGAGGAAGGTGATATATCTGGGGAACCCATTCTATGTTTGTCTAAAGATATATAAGATGTTCACTCCCGACCGGTCAGCCACTGCGAGCAACATTATGTGGACGAAAAGTCCGTAGATCTTATTTCCTCGTGAACCTGTTTATTGTCAGCCAGCTGAAACGTGGAGCCTGTCAACGCAATACCCAAGGCAACAAGCAAGTGCCCGGTAAGCAACTCCCCATACCATAGCCAAAGGCTTGCACTGGTGGTAAATATTGTGGTCCACATCAAACTTAAAAATACCATGATCTGGAACCGCTGTGCTGGCGGCAATTTATTGAGCGGGTTTTTGTTCGAATTCATTACTACTGAATACCAAGAATACATGTCGCTAGTCTCCGTTGTTTGCTTATCATTACGGGTGAGTTCTGCATTTGGATCACAAAATAAAAACATGGGTTTCCCACGTCTCTACTATCTAACGCTATACCTTACATCTCAAACTAATAATGGCAGTCACCGGACAAATGGCTCTGGCATAATACGTGCCTCTCTTGGTCCATCAGGTGTCTCTATGATTAGAGAGGTGTTGGGATGCCAATGTTCTCTGTGTATCATCCCTAATGCCACATTAGTTTGGAAATCAGGCGACCAAGCAGCAGAACTAACACGGCCAATAACTACATTATCCTTTCGCGCTTCCCACATAGTTCGGCATGGAGGCACAGCAGGCCCGGATATTGATAGAGAACGTATTTGTCGCCACGGACCATTTTCTATCTCTTTGAGTAACGCGTCTCTGCCTACGCATTTGATAGCATTGCGCGTGTCACAGAACTTAGACAGCCCACTTTCATGTGGAGTATTCTCGTTTGTCATATCGCTTCCAAAAGAGAGCAGGCCGCTCTCAATTCTTTCGATCAAATTGGGACATCCGGCCCGAACATCTAAATCTTGACCTGCGTCGAAAAGAGTATCCCATATCTCTTCTCCCTTGCTGAAATCATCCACATAAATCTCAAAGCCCCCTTGCTTGGAGTAACCTGAACGAGCGATGATTAACTCTTGGGAATTGAAGTTAAATTTTTTGAACCGAAAAAAACCAAGGTCCCGTATATTGTCGCCAACAATCTTGGCCATCAAATCATCAGATCTTGGGCCTTGAACCGCGAGGGGCGAGACATCAGGTTCAGTAACCTTTGCTTTTAAATTTAAACCCCACGCAAGCCCTTTTATCCAATAAATTAAATCGGAGTCAGAAATAGAAAACCAATATTTATCTTCGGCTATTTTAAGCAATACTGGATCATTGAGCATCCCACCATTTTCATCTACCATCGGTACATAGAAGCATTTACCTATTTCCAGTTTTGACAAATCCCTTGGTGTGAGCATTTGTACTAACCAACTTGAGTCGGGGCCAGTTATTTCGATTTGACGTTCGCATGAAACATCCCAAATCTGAACGGCATTTTTTAGATGATGATAGTCGGCTTCCATAGATTCAAAAACTGTAGGCAAAAGCATATGGTTATACACGGTGTAGCCAGAAACACCGGACTGTTCAACGCGCCTCGTAAACGGGGTGCTTCTCACGCGTGACGATAGTCCCAAAGGGGTAGATGTGAATACTGCCATAACAACCTCAAAACACTTTAAATAACGTGTATCCTTTTGCGGTGTTATCACAGGTATGTCTTATACTTTTACGACTTGTTTGGACGGTATTAGAATGATTTTATTGAAAATTAGAAAAAAACGACATTTTGAAATCATGTCATTACTAAACCACCATCTACGTAAATAGTTTGTCCTGTTATAAACTTACTCCAATCCGATGCTAAGAATAATACTGCGCCAGCCACATCCTCTGGATTGGCTATCCGTCGCAGCGGTGTTTGGCTGATTATAGCTTCCTTTAAATTTTCCTTTGTATCTGCACTTGAGTCGGTCGGATAAACTAAACCAGGCGCTACGCAATTGACCCTAATCCCAAATGGGCCCAATTCCGTTGCTAAATTTCTACTGAACCCGGTGAGTGCAGATTTTGCAGTGGTGTATTCATG
>QBVV01000065.1 GCA_003284265.1 SAR116 cluster bacterium AG-313-A07 | reverse complement strand
GGGAACTTTTATTTTCTTAATTTAAATTGCAAATGTTTTAGCTTGTTTTTTGTGGTTCCGTATACTTCAGATCTTTCCAGCATCAGTCTTTGGGATGGGAACGCTGGCGATTCCAATTGTTGGAGTGATTGCAAGTTCTATCCTGTTAACAGAAACAATTAGCATAAATGAATTACTCGCCTTGGGGCTAATCATTCCAGCATCGATAATAAATTTGAAAACCTCCTAAATACAACATCGTCATCGTCTACGTGTTCCTAATCTTCATTTTAGATCAAAACTTTCTAATTTATATATAATGGCTATTATGTAACGTGTTTGTAACCATACACTTAAGTGAAAGGTATCCTGATGATTAATAAACGCATGCGTTTTGGTATTTTCTTGGCGCCATTTCACGCGGTTGAAGAAAACCCTACCAATGCTATTGAACGCGATTTTGAGTTAGTTGAGCACCTTGATAATCTTGGCTATGATGAAGCTTGGATAGGGGAGCACCATTCTGGGGGATTTGAAATTATCGCCTCTCCAGAAGTTTTCATCGCCGCTGCAATAGAAAAAACCAAATGTATTCGACTAGGAACTGGAGTTGTCTCATTACCCTATCACCATCCGTTTATGAGTGTTGATAGAATGGTCCAATTAGACCATCAATCCAGAGGCCGCGTTATGTTTGGGGTTGGTCCGGGAGCTTTAGTGGGTGATGCATTCAGGATGGGAATCGATCCCGCCAGCCAACGGACACGAATGAATGAAGCATTAGATGCGATCATGCCTTTACTAAATGGTGAGGTTGTCGACGCTAAAACAGACTGGTTTGAAATGCGTGAAGCACAAATGCAGCTTCCTTGCTATACACGACCGCATATGGAAATGGCAGTTGCTTGTGCCAGATCTCCCTCCGGTGCTTTAGCAGCTGGGAAGCATGGCCTAGGTATGCTATCCATCGGCGGAACATCAGATGAGGCACTTCAACACCACGCTAATAACTGGAAAATCTGCGAACAAACAGCGGCTGAAAACGGGAAAACAGTCAGCCGAGAAAATTGGCGTGTCGTAACTCTAGCTCACATTGCTGACACAAAAAAACAAGCGCTGGAGAATGTAAAATTTGGCATAGAAAAATGGGCGCAATATTTTAGAGAAATAGCAACTTTCCCAATCGTACCCGATGGAATCGAGAACGCGGTAGAGTTTTTGATAGAAAATAATATGGCTTGTATAGGCACACCCGATGATGCAATCCAGCACATTGAAAAATTACAAAAAGGCACAGGTGGGTTTGGAGCCTACCTTGAGCTTGCACATAACTGGGCGGATTGGGATGCGACAAAACGCCACTATGAATTAATGTCGAGGCATGTTGCTCCACATTTTCAAGGATTAAATGATCTTCGACGAGCGAGTTATGATTATAGTTTTAAAAACCGGGATGTATTTGTTGGTCAAGCAGCAGCAGCGGTGCAATCAGAAATAGATAAACATCAAAAGAGGCAAGAAAACAAGAAAGACGCAGCGGAGTAATTTAGCGTTTTTATAGAATCTAGAAGGTTGAATTTAAAAGTGAAGCGGCTAACAAGAGTTAAACAGGCCGCGTGCCTTTTAATAAAACCCTCTGATGTTTTCTTGTCTCTCCGATTGGATAATCAACATTCACAGAGTGTAGCAAACATCGGTTATCCCAGAGAAGTATATCCCCCAAGCGCCACTCGTGGTGATATTGAAACTCTTCTTTAGTAACCCACGCATAAATAACATCTAATAAATCATCACTCTCTTTACGACCCATCCCAGCAATTCTATCGGTTCTGTTAGGATTGAAATAGATTGACTTTAACTTTGTATCTTCATGGGTTCGAACGAGGGGATGTTCAACATCTTTCGTTTCATTTGTTTCTTCTGTAGTAAGTTTCTGTGCTCGGGCGTTTGCTCTGATGGTATCATAGGAATGAACAGCGATTAGCTCGGCTATGTTCGATTTTACAGTTTCTGGCATCTCTTCAAATGCTTTACGAGTATTAGAAAAGCGCGTTTGCCCTCCAGACGACGGTATTGCAAGCGCTTGTAAAACAGTGGCTTTTGCAGGATTTTCAAAATAAGAGTCGTCGGTATGCCATCCTGAAAGCCGAACCAAATTTAAGTCTTTGGGCTTTGAATCGGGGGTTTTATAAGTACTTTCTAAAATAGAGACTTCGGGGTTCTCTTTATCCCAACGATGTCGCAAAAGTTGCATTTGAGGTTCCCCAAATACCGCAGCAAACTTTGCAAAGTTGAAACTACTTAACGGATCACCCTCTATACAAAGCAAATGATATTTCAAAAACGCTTCGTTGAGTAAAATTAAATCGGAATCCGAAACTTCCTTTTCTAAATTCAGATTAGTAACCTTAGCGCCTAACGCATCGGATAGCGGTTCAATTTTTATCACCATGAACACTCCATCACTATTTTTTCTTTACATGTCTCTGTAAAATATTCAAATTATTTTATATACATCATTTCTTTTGTTTTACCACTTTTCGCCTATTAGACTGACGCCTTTCCTGAAATTTTAGTGTCCAGCTATAACCAATCCACCCAGTTAAAATAGCCCATGGAATACATCCAAGAAACAGTGGTAGTCCCCAGAGATCTATCATTGTTAGAGTAATATCCCAAACAGCAGTAAGACTACCACCACCTATTAGCAGCAACTCTTCCAGCTTAATTGAAAATTCCTCAAAGCCAAGAGATTGGTCCCATCTACCAAGCATCAACCGACCTGTTATTAAAAATATATAATAAACAATAGGAACCGTAAAAACATTAGTTACCCACGTCCAAGCCAAGGCAGGGATAATATTGAACCGCCATTTCGGAAATAAAAATCTCTGAAAAGCCCAAAATCCACCAACCAAAGCCATTTGTATTCCGACAAATGGATTCATAGCCGACACTAGTCCAACCAGCACTCCCCTCGCCGTTTCAACCGGTGGAGATTGACTCCGCAGAATAGGGATAATGAGCTTATAGCGAAAAAGCCTTATCAGTTTCAGGAACATCGGAAGATCACAACATAGTCACACGTGCAATATTAAAAACATCCCCTAATAATAAAGACTTGATGACATAAGGCAATATTACAACCACTCTTCTTAAGAAGCAGACATGCTGCGCAAGGCAATGCAAGCAGCTCCATATCCATTATCAATGTTAGTTGTGGCTATTCCAGGGGCGCAACTGGACAATGCTGACTCTAGCGCAACCCGTCCGCCTTCAGAAACTCCATAACCATTCGATGTAGCGACCGCGATAACTAATCCCCGAGCTAAACCACCTATTACACTGAACAAAGCCCCCTCCATACCTGCACACACGATTAAAATAGAGGCGGCCTTTATAGCTTCTTGATTATGAAGCACACGCCATAAACCAGCCACGCCAATATCTATTAATTCATTGTAGGAAACCCCATGAAATAGAAGGGTTCGAGCAGCCTCTCTAGCAACACTTAGATCCGAAGTACCTCCTGTTATGATCAGTATGTTGGCTTCATTACTGGGCGTTTGAATTTTTCCAGATATTGCAGTTTTAGATATTGAATCATAGTCTAATAAAGCTTTATCTTCCCCAGATAAAGCATCGAACTTTTCCATCTCTAAACGCGTTATTAAAGCCTTCCCTTTTGAATTATGCGCTTGCCTAAGGGCTTCTGAAATCTGTTCTGGTGTTTTCACGTTAGCAAGAATTGCTTCGGTTAGCCCAATTCTCTCAAATCTGTCCGTATCGAAGCAAACTAGCTTCTCCATATCTTCGTCAGTCATCATTTTTCTCGTAGGAAAGCACTTCCTTTTTTATATGAAGAATATTCCACACCTTTATTGTGACCATATATTCTTACTAAATTATCGACCCTTTTACGTAAATTGCAATCTACCTTATTCAATAAAGTCTCTTCTAACTCTATTACGATGCCAACACGTTTAACCCTGCATCGGATTATACCTAGTCCAAATTCTTCCTTTAACAAGCGTTCAACACTGTCGATTAATATCAATTTTTCATTTGTAACGTATAATCCCGTTTCTATTCGACTAGACAGGCACGGCGCTGCAGGTAATTGCTTGATATCATCCAGACCAAGATCCTCGGCAATAAGTCTAATATCCTGTTTACCTATATTCGCCTCAACAAAAGGGTGACGCACCTCGAAATCCTTTGCTGCTTTTAAGCCAGGTCTAAAATCACTTAAATCATCTAGATTAGTTCCCGATAAGATTGGCTGAGAGGTAAATTGGGCTATGCGAGAATAAAGATTACTTTTACAAAAAAAACATCTATTAACAGGGTTTTCTAGATAATTTGGATCTTGCATTTCATTTGCGTTTATTAGTTCAAGTTGCCACCCAGCATTTTTAGCATGCCTCTCAATACGTTCCGTTGCCTCTCTAGGTACTGCGGGGGATAGGGCATGAAACATTGTAACCGAAACATTCAGAGTTCTCTTAGCAATATGCGCCAAAGTCATACTATCAACACCCCCGCTAACAGCGATGGCTACAGACTCCATAGGCGTTAGAATTGACGCTAGTTTTTTTTGAAAATCAGCGCTTTTCATTTTTTTTTGCAGCACCTTGTAATAATTGATGTCTGCGCAGAGATCTCTCGGCTTGCGTAGATGTATTTAATTTCAATTCATCCATATCCGCTTTGATGGTAATGCTCCCATCCGGCCTAATCGATTTTTTTGCGCTCACACCGTCTAGACTAATATTCTCACGGTTTAGCACGCTGCGATTTAAGATTTGTTTTCTCAATCCAATCGTCGTTGTTTGAAGAAATATCTGTTCAATCGCTCGGTCTATATGATCAGGATAACATAAAACGCGTACTGAGGTTGCAAGACGACCTTTTTTACCAGATACCATATATTGAACGACATCCAACACACCTTGGGTAGTCCTCAGTATATCAAGAGCAACCGCTAACTCCTCACCAGTCTGATCATCAACTTCAAAGGTGATTTCGCCTACCTCGTTGTTGGTTCCAAATTCTGCTGTTGTTTCTTCAAATGCCAGAATTCTTAGCATATTTGGCACGCCTTTTAATTCCTTTGTCCCAAGGCCATATCCACTAGCTATCAATCGGCCATTATTTCTTTTCGTGTTCTGAGAGGCCGCAATATGCGTTAAAATTGCAGCCCCAGTTGGTGTGACTCTTTCACCGGCGATGCCATCGTCGGCCATTATATAACCTTTGAGAAGTTGGCTGGTAGCCGGGGCTGGAACAGGCATTAACCCGTGGGCGGTATTTACCGTTCCTGATCCCATTGGAATATCATCAACACTCCACTCAGAACAGTTTAGCAGTTCAAGAATAGTTGCTGTTCCAACAATATCACAAATTGAGTCCCAGTCGGCTATCTCATGAAAATGAACTGCATCTATTGATTTACCATGAACTGCTCCCTCTGCTACAGCAAGTCGATGGAAGATATCTACCGCTCTTTCAATGACAGCCGGTGGAAGTGCGCTAACGGAAAGCCTATTACAGATATCCTTATAATTTCCAGTCGAAAAATGTGTATTATTTGCGTCGCCAGTAATAATTAATTTTTTACCTGTAATACTCGAAGAGGATGCAGAATTTAATTCCAGAGACCAGTCCGAAGGAAGGCCGGTTTGTCGCATAGCATCAAAAACTTTTGGTTTCAATTCTGGCCATGCATCCAACATCGCCGCAATAAACATGTCGCCAGCTATTCCACCAATAGGATTCAGATGAATGAACATTTATAAAATCTATCCATCGTTAGAAAAAAATGGGATCACATAGGGACCCTCGGGTATGACAGCAATTTTATTCTGCTTATGACGAACGAAACTTTGTTCTATGCATTTTTGCAAATTGTCAACTTTATTTACACCTGTGACCAACCAATCTTTATCACTTAACCCTTCAGAATAAAGATGGATTGACCCTATTTTCATTGGCTTTAGCTGCATTTCTGTCTGCCATTCATCGATGTCTGCATATTGTTTTTGCGAGATTGCGTTTAAAAAACCAGATGGCCCCATTGTCACTAAACGTTTTTGAGCAGCAACAAACTCCTCAGATCCCATCCCTTCTCCACAATTTGAAACCACAATTAAATCTCCACCCTTATCCAATATATCAAGAGGACCCACCATCCCCTTCACAGTTTGGTAATACGTGAGGTCAAGCGGATGCCCAGCACAACTTGTCAACACTGTCTTAAAACGTCGAGGAACCCTCACTTCCGCATATTTTCGAATAAAGGCAACAGCCTCTAAATGGCTAGAAATTATCTCACCAAAATTAATAAATGACACATTCCTGAATTCATCGATTACTACATTCATAGCCAAGGCACCACCAACCATTTCTACAATCTCGAGTTGGTCTTCATGCAGCGGATTACCGTCTAAATTACAATTTGTGGCTAACGGATCTTCCATATATCGAGATGAATGAAAAGTGGTGATGGTTTCCGCGTGAGCAACACCGGGGGCAATAACCTTGCGGCCTCCAGAGTAACCAGCCATAAAATGTGGCTCCACTAAGCCAGTGACAATCTTGACGTCCGCACCTACAAATCTTCGATCTAAAAGTATGCGGTTCCCCTTTTTTGTTGTTCCCACCTCAATATGGGCACTATCATCGCGAGCAAAATGATTTTCAACTTTTGCATTTTCTAGCACCCAAGGGTCACCAATAAGTTCCTCCAACTCTTTACCCTCATTCGGTCGATGCAAACCTGTTGCGATAAGGATAGTGATTTGTTCCGCCTGAATTCCTAAAGTCATCAGCTTTCTAATAATTGGCTGTAGAATTAGACTATTAGGCACCGGCCGCGTGATGTCACATATCAAAATGCAGGCAGTTTTGGCATTTTTTGAATGGTTTTTTAATATGGCAGAAGCGGTTGAGTTTGACAGGGTTGCCTCAACAGCATGAGAAGGATCTGCCAACCTTGGCATCCTAGGCTTTCTAATTAACGTGACATCTGAGGTTTTTGGCAAATCAACCGATAGCTTACCCCGTCCATAAAGAAGCTTTACATCACTCATACTTGTTCATTCATATCTTTACGATTACTCTCATCTAAACACTAACTTAGTCTATACCTTAACCCTTGATAGTAAAAATGAATTTATTAATGTGGTCTGCACCTTTTGGGTGCCTCATAAATGGAAATATTTTCACATTTCTTGCCAAAAAACTCAGCCATAAAACTAATTGGAGTTCTATCATATAAATATTTGCTAACAACGGTTGGAGCCAAAAAAGCCACAGGATTGGACGAGCAACTCGTTAGCCCAAGAAAAACTAATGCACAAAAAACCCTCAACATACTTGATCCTCACAAAATTTTTCAAATCTAAATCAAAAGTTACCAAGCAAAATCCAGACCAACTGGCATGGGTTTTGCTTCATATCATTTCGAAATGCGTATCATTCATGGTGCGTTGCTTAAAATTAATTTTTTGAACGGATTATAATTATGGGTTTTACATGGAATTCTAGTGATTTGGCGGCACTCGCCGATCCTCATTTTATAGACAAACTTGGACACTATGTTCATGGTCATCAAGCTGAAAACTATACCTTTTCAATGAATGTGATGGGATACCAAGCTATGTATTACACTGCTGAATTTGAAGAAATTATTAAACGTGAGAGTAGCATAGAGGCTTTAAAAACTGAAGTTAAGCAAGTATGCCGTGGTATGTTCGGCAAAACAGGAACTGACGGCTGGGAAGTCAGTTTTAGGGCAGAAGCGCTGATTAGAAACGCCCTTGATCCTAATACACACTTGCCATTAGGCGAAACAGATTATGCTACAGACTTGGTTTACTCAAATACAATTTTGTTTTCACTACAACAAACCGGGAATAAGATATTCGAGGAATGGGCAAGAAATGTCGGTTTGATTGAAACTCTAGAGGAAAAACCAGAAATCCACAGTCACCCAACGAACATTTTGCCTATCAGCGTCGAAGAAGAAAAAATTCAAATGACAATGTGATTTTTACCAAGAATTTAAAATAACTGTTTAAACAGATTATTTTAGATAATGGCTTAAACTTTTCGCCAATCTATTGAGTTCTTACGTGGGATGACAACGAAGTGCGTCTATCGGCCAAATAGATTTTGGATTGGAATGCAATAAATAAACAAAAGTGATTCCTCTCCAGGGTTACGGTCATCCAAACCCGCATTGGAAACATGGTGAAACGAGAAACCTACTCTAGAATTATCGTTCAAAGCCACCATGAAATTGAAACCAGACCGAAATTCTATTGCATAGCCTAAATCTTTACCATCACCATTCCCATATATTCCAGCTGCAAAATTTGGAGTTAAGATTGCTTTATCATCAAAGTATAAATCCAAACCTATACCTGCATATCCATACGTGGCTCCTTCAACAGTCCCGCTTAAACCAATAAAAGGTGTAAAAAGGCCAAGTTTATCCGTTTCAGGGAAGACATATTCTAATCTAAATTCGCCCGTAGTCTCATCATCGAACATATCAAAAACACCAGCGCCAAAAATTAGAAATCCCGGCTCTTTCCCGAGGGCGACATTTTGCGGTTGTAACATTAATAAAAAACTGGCTATGAAAATACTACAGAAACGTAACATAAATTTTATTTTCCTAATAACTCTATAATTACACTATATCATAAAACTAAGCTCAAAAATTCCCTAAATTTTTCATTTTCTCCGTCGCATTAATCAATGCTGATTGAATACCAGGTTCTAACGCTGAGTGACCCGCTGCATCTATAATCTGATATTGCGCTTTGGGCCAAAGATTGGAGAGTTTATCTGCCGAATATATCGGACAGACAACATCATATCTACCTTGAATAATGAAAGCAGGCTTATCACTTATGGCTGCGATCTCATCTAACAACACATTAGGTTTTAAAAAATTTTGGTGAATAAAGTAATGCACCTCAATGCGTGCTAGCGCTAACATCTGGCTCGGTGAGATACTCACACTCAGATTGTGGTTATTAGGCATTAACGTAGAACAAGACTCTTCGTAAGAACTCCAAACTTCTGCTGCCTCTTGGCGCACTTTTTGGTCTGGATCATTCAGACGAGATGAAAATGCTGATAATGGATCCTCCCTCTCCGTTTTTGATAGTAATCCTAGGAATTTTCTTTTTACCTCTGGAAAAAAAATCCCCATTCCATTAACGAACCAATCAATTTCTAATTGTGTACCTAAAAAAATTCCACGTAAGATAAAACCAGAGCAACGATCCGGGTGAGCCTCCCCGTAGGCTAACGCCAGCGTGCTCCCCCAAGATCCGCCAAATATCAACCATTTATCGATCCCCAAGAAAACGCGAAGTACCTCTATATCATTGACAAGATCGTCAGTCGTATTTTCTCTACATTCCGCGGTAGGTCGCGATTTTCCCGCCCCACGCTGGTCAAATAATATCACTCGATAAAAGGCTGGATCGAAAAATCGACGATGAATGGGTGCGAATCCAGCTCCAGGTCCTCCATGCAGAAAAATGATGGGGACCCCATCCGGATTTCCAACCTCCTCCCAATAAAGTTGATGTAGTTTGGAAACCTCTAAATACCCAGTTTTATTCGGCAGGATTGAAGGAAATAGGTCAGCACTCATCGATAGCAACTCTTTTTTATAAAGAACCTCTAATCAACATGTACCAAACAATTTTACAATACTTTTATTTAAAACTAATCGCAGACAGTGATAACACCGATGCTAGTCAGCTCTGCAATATTATCAGTTAGATCATGCCTGACTGTACTAACCAATAGCGGCTACTAAATTAATCTGCCCTACCTGATAATATTAAGCCGACTAATAAAGATCTGACGGTCGATCAACTGCGAGAGCAATATTATCCTTCAACTTTGTTAACGCTCTATTTTCCAACTGCCTCACACGCTCCTTACTCACGCCAAAAACTTTTCCAAGAGATTCGAGTGTTGCACCGTCATCTACCAGACGTCTCTTCTGGATGATCGTGTACTCCCGCGGCGTCAGACCCGCCATCGCTTCCCGCAGGATTTCCGACCTCAACTCGGAATCCCTAACACCACTAATCAAAATTTCAGGATTGGGACGTTCATCCACGATTAAATCTTGGAGCTCTGATGCCATAGTATCAGAAACGCTTGCATTCAGTGACTGATCTGGCCCGTCTAGGCGCCGTTCCATCGATATAACGTCTCTGAGCGGGACCTTTAGATCGTTAGCAACCTGCTCTCTCTGCTGATCAACATGCACTTTTTCGCCCGTTCGCTCGATCTTTGCTCGCAATCTACGAAGATTGAAGAAGAGTGTCTTTTGTGCGGATGTTGTCCCCATTCTGACGATCGACCAATTTCGAAGAATAAATTCCTGTATTGCTGCTCTCATCCACCAAGACCCATAAGTGGAAAAGCGGACTTCTCTGTGTGGATCAAAACGAGCCGCCGCCTGCATCAAACCGACGTTTGCTTCCTGTATCAAATCGCCCATTGGTAGCCCATATGACTTGTATTTAAAAGCCATGCTTATAGCTAATCTTGCGTACGGCTCAACTAACTTGTGGAGCGCCTTTTCATCACCGTCATCTCGCCAAGCCTTTGCTAAAGTGTGCTCGTGATCCCTTTCAAGCAACGGCACGCCCATAGCGTGCTTTATATAGCGTTTGTTTGCCTGTTTAGTTTCATTATCTTCCACTGACATAAACGCTGATGACATAATTTGCTCCACCCTTAGTAAACTACACCTTGTTATGTTGTATACGGAGGCGTTTTTATGGTAGATCACTCTATGCAATCGAAAGTGTGGTATGACCCAAGTAAGTTGGGATATTTAAGCTTATTTTACTTTTGACTACTCGAACTCTTCTTCACTATCTTCATCAACATCTTTTGATAAATCCATGTCCGGCGAGTCCACGTGCATTAACCTTTCCAGCCGTGATATAGCCGTTTCCTCATCAATATTTTCAATTGCCGCAAACTCACGCGCCAACCTATCCAGAGCAGCTTGATACATTTGACGCTCGCTGTACGACTGCTCTGACTGATTTGAGTTCCGCCTCAAATCTCTGACAACCTCGGCTATTGAAACAGGATCGCCCGAGTTTATCTTGGCTTCGTATTCCTGGGCTCGACGTGACCACATAGTGCGTCGAACCCGCGCACGCCCCTCTAACTTTACTAATGCCAAATCCATTTGTTTCCGGGAACTAAGTCTCCTCAATCCTGAAGTCTCTGCTTTGGCAACGGGAATACGAAGGGTCATTCGATCATGTTCAAAATTAATGACTAGAAGGTCCAGCTCGGTTCCTGCTATTTCTTGTGTTTCGGTTCCTAATATTTTGCCGACCCCGTGGGTAGGATAGACAACAAAATCTTCTGTTTTGAATTCGATTTTTTTTGTCATGCCTACTCTCTTCCTTAACTAGCAGTAATATTAAAAAGCTTCATGGAAAAAGCCAACTCGAAAGTCTTCTTCTT
>QBVV01000064.1 GCA_003284265.1 SAR116 cluster bacterium AG-313-A07 | reverse complement strand
ATGATTAGCTTCTCGCCCTCCGGTCAGCGCTATTACAGGACTTTTTGCCAAATGAGCATCTCGCAGACCTGCGCACAAGTTCAAGGCACCAATGATTTGTGCCATACAAATACCAGGCCGTCCAGTTGCACGGGCGTAACCGTCGGCCATATAGGCTGCGCCGGCTTCAGAATGTGCATGGATTCCTTTAATTGAAGTTCTTCTTTCTATCTCTCTCAACATCCTGCGCAAAACTGCGGGTAAGTAAAAAACATGGGTTACTCCATAACCCTTGAGCATATCTGCCATCGTGGCGGCTGCAGTTTGGTGTTTCATTTTCTAATATCCCAAAAGTTATGTTAATTAATAAAGATCAAAGAAGTTTTGAATGACCTCTGTATCGGTTGACTTAGTGAGTGCTAGCATCGCTAATACCCTAGCTTTTTGAGGATTAAGATTATCTGCGGCAATAATCCCGGAATCAATCATTGACTGTCTACGAAGGACTCTTCCACTTCCAGCTCTAGTGCTATAAATAACGGTTATATTTTTTTCTAATGCTTTTTTTATTGCTTCCACTTGCGGTGATGCAGGCAGTCCAGGTGCAAGAGTGGAAACGACTATTGCTTTTGCGCCCGCTGCAATAAAAGCTTCAATCGCTGTTCCATCTGCGCCAGCGTAACTTGGTACTATATCAACCCTTGGTAATTCAGAAATAGAACTTGTATCAAAAACAGTATCTATTGTGTGAGGACGGCTAGGTCTTCTGTAAATAGCTATTTTCGCATCCGGGTCAGCATATCCCAGCATGCCTAAATCTGGAGTTTGAAAAGTCTCTAATCGAAGCGTAGAGGTTTTTGTAACTTCTCGGGCAGCTTGTATTTCTTCATTCAATAATACCATAACACCGAGGCCCGCGGTTTCTTTCGACCCAGCTGCACGTATAGCCGATAAAAGATTGCTTCCAGCATCTGTTGCAAAACCGGATGATGGGCGTTGGGCTCCGATCATCACGATTGGAATTTTGGTTTTCGCTGTCAGATTGATAAAATAAGCCGTTTCCTCTAGAGTGGCGGTGCCATGAGTAATCACTATTCCGTCAATATCATCGTGACTTTGATGGACTTCCTGAATTGTTTTGGAAAGTGCTAACCAGTCATCAGGAACGATGCCGGAGCTAGAAACTTGGCGGACATTTATGGGAACAATATCAGCTGCTTCTTCAACTTCAGGAAACCGACTCAATATTTCTGATATATTTAATCGAGTGCCAAAGTCCATATACTCCCAAACGTCGAGACTATTACGACCAGTATATGAGATTGTACCACCTGTTCCTAAGAATGCTATCTTGGGTTTTAGATTGGACACGGACTACCCCTTTTGTAATTTGAGCCTCCATATTTACATGTTAGCCTGCTGATATGTAAATATGGAGGAAATCCCATCCTTTATGTGCTAGTTTTATTTTATGTTGAGAATAGCCCTATTTATTGATCGAATATCTATTTTAGTGGGTTCAACAGCTGCTATGTTGGTTCTCCCACTAGGCTTGATAATGACATATGAAGCTTTGGCTCGCTTCACCCTGAATTGGCCTACTTTTTGGGCATATGAGTTAAGTTATATGCTTACAGGGGCACACTTCGCACTTGGAATAGCCTTGGTCACACGCAATAACGCGCATATACGGATCGATTTTTTATACTCACGGATGCCTACCCGAGTAAAAAGTCTTTTGGATTTCACTATTTTATTTTTTTTCATGGTGCCTCTTATTGTATGGGTCTCTGCAGGGTTGGCAGAATACGCTTGGAGATCCTGGGTTATTGGTGAGACCTCTGGAGAATCTGGATGGAACCCACTCGTTTGGCCTGTACGGGCAGCTATAGCCGCTGGTTTTATGATCTTCTCTGCACAATTAATTTCAGAAGTTATAAAAACAGGTTATCTAGCTTTTTCTACAAATTCCAAAAACGATAGTAGATAGATCGATGGACATCGTCACCTGGATGTTTCCAGTTCTATTAACACTAATTTTCCTAGGTGTTCCTATTGCTTTTGCCCTGATGTCAACGGCTTTCATTTTTGGAGTCATAAGGTTTGGGGAAAATGCCTTTTTTGTTTTTATGCATAAAGTAGATGATATTACTGGGGCATCGATCCTGGCTGCCGTTCCATTGTTTATTTTCATGGGAAATATGCTGGAAAAATCGGGCACAGCGGAACGTTTGTTTGAAGCTATTCATTTATGGACACAAAGGCTTCCCGGGGGATTAGCTGTAGGGACTATAGCAATGTGCGTTATCTTTGCTGCTTGCAGTGGTGTAATTGGAGCAACAGAAACTGTTGTTGGATTGCTTGCAACGCCTGTAATGCTGCGACATGGATATGATAAAGGATTAATTTCGGGAACCGTAACGGCTGGTGGATCCTTGGGAGCTATAATTCCACCCTCCGTTGTTGTCATAATCTTGGCTGCTGTTTCCGAAATGTCGTTAGGAGATATGTTTATTGGTATGTTCATACCAGGCCTTCTCATGGCATTTCTCTATGTCATTTATATTATTATTAGGTGTTATTTGGATCCTAGCGCCGGGCCTAGAATTCCATTGGCTAATAATACTATGACCTTCAGATCGAAAGTAAAACTGACAAGTGTAGCCTTGCTTCCTCCTTTAATTCTTATAGTTGCCGTCCTTGGAAGTATAATGATGGGAATAGCGGTCCCGACGGAAGCGGCAGCCGTGGGAGCAATAGGTACCGTTCTCTTAACGATTTTCTATAGAACGTTTACGGTAGCCATAATGATGGAAGCAATGGTAAAAACAATAGAGGTTACAGCAATGATTTTGGTCATTGTCGTTGGTGGAACCATGTTTGCAAGTGTCTTCTTATCTTCTGGAGGCTTTGATGCAGTGCGGGCGGTTCTGGATTTCTGGGAGTTGGGCTCTTGGGGTACTTTAATACTTATTCTGGGTTTGGTTTTTCTGGCAGGTTTTGTGCTAGATGGATTGTCTATTATTTTAATAATAGTTCCCATTGGCTTCCCATTGGTAGAAAGTTTTGGTTTTGACCCAATATGGTTTGCCGTTCTTTTTCTGGTTGTGAAGCAAACCAGCTATTTAACCCCCCCTATGGCTGGGGCGATATTTTATTTTAGAGCTATTGCGCCTCCAGAAATTACTTTGGCGCACATGTATAAGGGCGTTATCCCCTTTATTCTATTAGATTTAGTAGTTTTGGTTTTAGTGATGGTTTTTCCTGAACTGGCGTTATGGCTTCCAGAAAAGTTATTGGGCAGTTAGATCAATTAATGATCAATTAGATTTAGAGAAGGCGATAATATTAGTAATTCCAGTTTTTACACAATTTTTCGCTTATTTTGAAATTTTAAAGAAGTATTTTATGCGAACTAATAATCCGCTTAGTCTGTTAAAAGATCCAGGGTTCAAAAGAGTCTGGGCTGTGGGACTCCTCGCCAATACAATGCGGTGGCTTGAAATGCTTGCTATCGGAATTTTTGTATATGAGGTTACGAGCTCAGCCCTACTTGTAGCTATTATGACAGTGGCACGTCAGCTCCCATTGGCATTATTTGGAAGCTTCATAGGTCCGATTGCAGAAAAGACAAATAGAAAACACCTCTTGGTTTTTGGTTTTACCATTATGACAATTTCAAGTGCTGTTATGGCATTGATGGCGAGTTGGGGGACCATCGAGATATGGAGTATTTTAATTTGCGTTTTTCTAAACGGCACTTGTTGGGCATTAGATTATCCAGTCAGAAGAACTTTAATAGGTGAGTTTTCTGGAGCAGAAAACCTTGGGCGTGGTGTTTCCTTAGATTCAGCCACAAACAATATTACTAGGATGATTGGTCCATTTGCCGGCGGTGTCGTTTATGGTCTTTTGGGATTAGAGGGGGCGTTTATAATATCTGCAACAGCCCACTTTATCTGCGTTCTAATCGCAGCAAATTTAGTGCTGAAAAAGAAAGATATAAAAAGAGAAATAGAGCCGTATTTCAAAATGTTGAAAGAGGGTATTCGAATTGTTCGCAATTCTCCTGAGTTGATAGCTGTTTATCTTATAACTGTAATCTTGAATATTTGTGGATTTCCCTACGCTTCAATGGTGCCAGTTCTTGGAAGGTCTGTCTACGAGGTGCCACCAGCATTAATTGGTGTTCTCTCCGCAGCTGAGGGTGCGGGTGCTTTTATAGGCGCCTTGATAGTCGCATTTGTCATCAGACCAGCTGGTTTTAAGCGCACCTATCTATACGGTTCTCTAGTATTTTTATTTGGTATCTTTTGCTTGTCGTTTGCTACTGACTATGGCATTGCAGTTACAATATTGTTGATATCCGGCCTAGGCATGGCAGGTTTTGGAGCAATGCAGAGTACTTTGGTGCTTTTACTTGCTCCAGAAGAGGCTAGAAGTCGACTGATGGGGCTCCTGTCAGTGTGCATCGGATGCGCTCCGATTGGTCTAATCAGTCTGGGTTTAATGGCAGACAATTTTGGAGCGCAGAACGCCTTAAAAATTATTTCCTTTATAGGTATCCTAGGAATTATGGGGGTAGTTGTTCTCATACCAAGAATTCGCTCTTGATTCATCTTAATTGAGTAAGCAGTGTCAGAGTTATCCACAGAAAAATTGCAAATAGTTTATTTTTTATTTTTCTGTATATTGCAACGCGATACAACATTCAGTAGTGTAACGGTCGAATATACACTCTATCTAGCGGTTAGATTGCGACAAAGCCATTAGCCACATCAAATGTTTGCAGAATAGGAGGCAGGTAATGACCAATGAAGTAGTAAGTGTTTGGAATGAGGAACGTCTAGGTCAACTTACAAAGCTATGGGGTCAAGGCTTGTCAATTACACAAATAGGATTGAAGTTAGGTGTAACTAGAAATGCTGTTGTTGGTAAGGTGCATCGCATGGGATTACCTAAACGACAATCTCCAATAGTAAGATCAGATAAACCCTTCGAGCCTAAGCGAAGGAAATTATCTCCTCTGACCTTTGCAGATTGGGATCGACACAAATGCTGCTGGCCAATAGGTGACCCAAGATCACCAGATTTTAAGTTCTGTGGAGATAAGGTTGTTGAAGGGCGGCCTTACTGTGAAGAACATTGCAATCAAGCATATACGAGCAATAATAAGGACGAGCGCGCGAATAAGGTCGCTTAAATGGGTTTTTATTTTCAACGTCGAAGCAGATATTATGCGTTTAAAGGATAGAGTTGTAATAGTTACTGGGGGTGCTTCTGGGATAGGGAAATCAATTTCTATTAAAGCCGCTAATGAGGGAGCTAGGGTCGTGGTAGCAGATATCCGCGAGACCCCACTTGAAGGCGGCCAAAATACAGTAGATGCAATACTAAAGGCTGGTGGCATTTCAACTTATATGAACACGGACGTTACTAATGATAACGATGTAAAAAAATTAGTTGCGAATACGGTGAAAAAATACGGCTTTCTAGATGTTATAGTAAATAATGCTGCGGCGCATGGGCGGGCTGCTTTACTGGACACTACGGAAAAGGAATGGGATAGAGTAATGGCCGTTGGGGCCAAAGGAATGTTTTTCGGGTGTAAATATGCGATTGAACAAATGCTGAAACAAAACCCTAGACAGCAGAGCGAGGTTCGAGGCCGCATAGTAAATATCTCTTCGCAACACGGAATGATCCGTGCCCCCAATGACTTTGCATACGGGGTCAGTAAAGCATGCGCTGTATATATGACCCGACAAATAGCGGGAGACTACGCTAAATTTGGAATTATTTGTAACGCTGTGGCTCCGGGAAAAATTTTAACAGGCAAGACCGGAGCAGCGATTTCTCCTGAGGCGATTTCCTATAGTGAGGATAGAACTCCGTGGCCCAGATTAGGTCGGTCAGAGGATGTTGCTTCTGCAGTAATTTTTTTAGCAAGCGATGAAGCGTCGTTTATAACAGGTGAAAACTTAATGGTAGACGGCGGGTGGATGGCTAATTAAATGTGAAAACTGATGCCATTAATTAAACGTCAAACTACCTATCTTAAAGATTATCAACCTCCCAGCTTCTTAGTAACATCTATTGAAGTTGAGGTTGATATTGAAGACAACTGGACTGTTGTGACCTCAAAAGTGAAAGGTCATAGAAATCCCAAAAGAAGTCTTGCCGATGAACCTTTAATTTTTAATGGCGAAGGTCAGACTTTGCTGGATATTAAGTGTAATGGACGTGTGCTTAAACCAGATGAATATAAACTTACTGACGAAAAACTCATTATAACTGATATAGTTGATGAATTTTGCTTAGTTATAATTAGTAAAAATTATCCGCAGAATAATAAATCACTAGAAGGACTTTATCTGTCGGAAGGAATGTATTGCACACAATGTGAGGCCGAGGGTTTTAGAAAGATTACATTTTTCCCCGACCGCCCCGATGTTATGTCTTTATATAGAACCAGAATTATTGCGTGTAAAACTACTTTCCCAGTATTATTATCAAATGGCCATCTAATCGACTCTGGTGATCTGCAACACGGTAGACATTATGCGGTATGGGAAGACCCTTTCCCAAAACCATCGTATTTATTTGCATTAGTAGCAGGAGATTTAACCTGTGTGGAAGACAGTTTCACAACTATATCTGGTAAAACTATTTCACTTAAAATTTTTGTTGAGCATGGAGAAGAAAAACGGTGTCAGTATGCTATGACGGCTCTCAAAAATGCCATGGCTTGGGACGAACAAAAATTCGGCTTAGAATATGACTTAAATGTTTTCATGGTCGTTGCGGTTAGCCATTTTAATATGGGGGCAATGGAGAACAAGGGGCTCAATATTTTTAATAGTCGCTTTGTCTTAGCCGATCCGGAGACTGCTACTGATGCGGACTTTCAAAGAATAGAATCCATTATTGCTCATGAATACTTTCACAACTGGACAGGTAACAGAGTGACTTGTCGTGATTGGTTTCAATTAAGTCTTAAGGAAGGTTTAACTGTTTTCAGAGATCAAGAATTCACAGCGGATATGCATTCACGAGGCGTCCAACGGATTAATGATGTGAGATTACTCCGGTCTCTTCAATTTGCAGAAGACGCTGGTCCTACTTCTCATCCAGTTCGTCCGGATTCATATGTAGAAATTAACAATTTTTATACGGTAACTATTTATGAGAAGGGTGCAGAACTAGTCCGTTTAATTCATAACTATATTGGCCCGGAAAATTTTAAAAATGGGATAAAGTTATATTTCCAAAGACATGATGGACAAGCGGTGACTTGTGAGGATTTTTTATCGGCAATGCAAGATGCCTCTGGAAAGAACCTATCCTCGATGATGTCGTGGTATACTCAAGCAGGCACCCCTGAGTTAGAGGCCTCTATGGTATTCAATCCTCACAAAAATGAGTTAGAACTGAATGTTAAACAATTTAATCCACCAACATCAGATGCAAAGAAAAAGAAGCCATTGCCTATCTTATTACAGCTTGGCATGCTCGATTATGATGGAAAAGAATATTTACTAAAGCAAGATAACAATAATAAGGAAAGCGAACATAGTTCCTTTTTAAAAATGGAAGGTAGAGAACAATCATATATATTTACTGATATCAATAATGCACCTGTGCCATCTTTACTGAGAGGTTTTTCATCTCCGGTTAAACTAAAAATAACGCTAGGCTACAAAGAATTGTTTGTTTTAATGACCCAGGAGAAAGATCCATTCGTCTGTTGGGATGCGGGACAACAATATGCTACCAGAATTATTCTTGAAATAATTGAGGCTCGGAAAAATGAACAACGTTTTACGATTAATTCAGATTATATAAAGGCTGTTGAGGCAATCTTATTAAACGACGCTTTGGAGCCAGCATTAAGAGCTGAATTAATAAAATTACCCTCGGAAAATGATTTGGCACAAGCGATGGTTGTAATCGATGTAGATAATATTCACTTCGCACGGCATTATATACAGCAACATATCGGACAAGAAATAAAAGAAAAATTACAAGAAATTTATTTCAAGATGTCAGACGGCTTATCGCCGTTGGATTTATCGACGCAAGCGATGGGACGTCGGGCACTAGCGTCGGTATGTTTATTGTATTTAACGGTCAAGGAAAACGTTGATTCATTGAAAGTTGCACTCAATCAGGCGATTTCAGCTAAATCAATGACCCTAACGATGGCTGCGTTGAATGCATTAAATGATATCGAGTGTAAAGAGAGAGACGAAGCGCTGGATAATTTTTTCTTGAAATGGAATAAACAGCCTCTCGAGTTAGACAAGTGGTTTAGTTTGCAGGCGTCGTCCGCATTAGAGAGCAGTTTTCAAACGGTAAAAGACCTAACTAACGCTAAAGAGTTTGATATACTTAATCCAAATAGAGTACGATCTTTAGTGGGATCCTTTGTAAATAACAACCCAATAAACTTTCACCGTTTAGATGGAGAAGGATACGAATTTTTGGCGGATAAAGTTATGCAATTAAACTCTATCAATCCCCAACTTGGCGCCCGCTTGGCTATTCCTTTAACGAGATGGCATTCGCATATAGAAAGTCGAAGAAGGAATATGAGATATCAATTAGAGCGTATTATTAATACTGATAAACTATCCGCCGATGTTCTTGAGATAGTTCAAAAGGGATTAACCAAAGGTTAGGATCTTGAAAATGAAAAAACAAATCCTCGTGATTAACCCGAATAGTACTAAAGAAGTAACAAATGCAATGGATGCAGCTTTTGATCCACTTCGTGATTTAACTGGCCCTTTAATAACAAGTATCACTAATCTAAATGGACCACCCGGGATTGAGTCTCAAGAGCATGCAGATACAGTCGCTATACAGGTCTTGGATATAGTCAAGGAGCAAGAGACCTTAGCGGATGCCTTTGTTATTGCTTGCTTCTCTGATCCCGGAATATATAGTACCCGAGAGTTTACAAGCAAACCAGTATTCGGTATTGCGGAAAGTGGTATTCTGTCGGCTTTGTCCTTAGGCAATAAATTTGGAATTATAGCTATATTAGATAGATCCATTCCTCGACATATTCGATATATTAGATCCCTTGGATTAGAGCAAAGGTTGGCAGGTGATATTGCTATTGGCATAGGGGTAACTGGTCTGAGTGATGAAACAGACACTTTTGCTCGCTTAGAAGTTGTCGGAGAAAAGTTAATAAAAGATAGGGGGGCTGATACGTTGGTATTAGGTTGTGCCGGAATGGCTAGATATCGAACCCGGCTTCAAGGGTCTCTGGGAGTGCCTGTGGTGGATCCTGCTCAAGCGGCGGTATCCCAAGCTATAACGACGCTGCAATTATATTAAAAGAGTAATTGCAAAACTAAAATATGTAGCCAATTCTTAATTTTTTATTACTTTAACGAAGCAGGAAAGCTGGTACGTGGTCTCCCATGCCTACTTTTGGCGATTTCGGACTAACTGGGGGAGGGACTTGTTCCCCATAATTATTAGTTGATGCGTGTGGTTTTTTATCGAACTTTCGTTGCTTGATTTGCTTTGCGTTCCTTCGGGTAGGTTTTGATTTGGCCTTTAAAGAATCTTGATCGGTCGAAGGTTGCCGTTTGCCATTAGATTGCATTCCAATATCTAAATGAACAACGTCTATAGTTTTTTTTGTGAGCTTCATAATAGCCTGTATGTATTTTTCATCTTCAGGCACCGCAAGTGTGAATGCTAGCCCTTCATTCCCTGCTCGGCCCGTACGTCCGATCCGGTGCACATAATCTTCGGCATTAGTTGGCACATCAAAATTAAAAACATGGCTTAAGCCCTCTATATCCAAACCACGAGCGGCGACGTCGCTTGCAATTAGGAGTTTGAAATCACCATTTTTAAATTTTGAAAGTGTCTCTGTTCTTGCGGTTTGTGGAAGATCTCCGTGTAATTCAACAGCATCATAGCCATGCTTGAGAAGAGAACGGTGCAAGACACCTATATCTCTTTTTCTATTGCAAAAAATGACAGCATTAGTTATCGACTCTTTATCTAATAGTGCACGTAATAATTCCCGTTTTTGTTTTGTTTCTGTGTATATTAGTTTTTGGGTTACGGTGTCAGCAGTTGAAGCAGACGGAGCAACTGATATTTCTTTGGGGTTCATAAGGAACGAATCTGCCAACTTTCGAATGCTCTTATCTAGTGTGGCCGAGAAAAATAAAGTTTGTCGTATTTTTGGCAAAAGGGATACTATTCGCTCTACATCTGGAATGAAGCCCATATCTAGCATTCTATCTGCTTCATCAATAACTAGTATTTTTACATCATTTAATAGAATTTTACCTCGTTCAAAATGATCTAATAGACGGCCAGGGGTTGCTATAAGTACATCTACACCACGATCAAGTCTCTGTGTTTGATCAGCTAAGGTCACGCCACCGATCAACAGAGCCTTAGTAAGATTTGTGTTTTTTCCGTAGGCCTCGAAATTATCTGCAACTTGAGCGGCTAGTTCTCTAGTTGGGCACAGGATCAGCGATCTTGGCATCCTCGCCTTCGCTCTGCCAGCCGCAAGTATATCTATCATTGGTAATGTAAAAGACGCTGTTTTGCCAGTACCCGTTTGAGCACAACCTAGAACGTCTCTACCCGTCAAAACGATGGGGATCGATTGCTCTTGTATCGGCGTCGGTGTTGAGTATCCTGCGTCAGTAACAGCAGTTACTAAACTATTACTTAGTCCTAGATGATTAAAGCTCAAGATTTTTGACCAAAACGCTTAATATCCTCGATAATTTTGGTTGTGCTAACGGGTTCGGCATCATATGTCAATGAACATCCGTTTATTGACGATACTGAAAGTTAGTATGTGACATATTTACCGCGTTAAAACATGCTACGTTAGAAATATCCAAAAGTTGTGCTTGATGTGTTTGAAGATAACTATCGTTTGGTCAAGGCCACGTAATCTCTTGCAGTTGGGCCAGTATAAAGCTGCCTTGGCCGGCCAATTTTTTGTGAGGGATCTTCAATCATTTCTTTCCATTGAGCTATCCAGCCAGTAGTTCGAGCGACAGCGAATAGAACCGTAAACATACTCGATGGAAAACCCATCGCTTTGAGTATTATTCCCGAATAAAAATCTACGTTAGGGTATAAATTGCGTTCAATGAAATATTCATCTTCTCTGGCAATCTTTTCCAATTCCATTGCCAACTCCAAAAGAGGATCATTAACACCTAACTCCTCTAAAACTTCATGGCAACTTTGCATCATCACTTTAGCTCTTGGGTCATAGTTTTTATAAACTCTATGACCAAAACCCATTAACCGGAAAGGGTCGTCTTTATCTTTTGCTTTTTTCACATAGTCGCCCACACGATTTTTATGACCTATCTCAGTTAACATATTAAGAACTGCTTCATTCGCCCCTCCATGGGCCGGTCCCCACAATGAGGCTATACCAGCGGCTATACAAGCAAATGGATTTGCTCCTGATGACCCAGCTAAGCGAACTGTTGATGTGGAGGCGTTTTGTTCGTGGTCAGCATGTAGGATTAAAAGTCTATCCATCGCTCGAGCCAATACTGGATTCATTACGTATTCTTCTGATGGAACGGCAAATAGCATTTGTAGAAAATTCTCTGCGTAAGTCAAATTATTTTGAGGGTAATTAAATGGTTGTCCCAGAGAATATTTATACGCCATCGCTGCTATAGTTGGCATTTTGGCAATAAGCCGATATGAGGCGACCATTCTCGCATGCGGATCCGTTATGTCTGTTGAGTCATGGTAAAAAGAGGATAATGCCCCTACGACTCCACACATAATCGCCATTGGGTGTGCATCTCGTCTAAAACCACGGTAGAAGTTCATTAGTTGTTCATGTAACATCGTGTGGTAGGTAATATCATGAATAAATTTATCTGACTCTATTGGATTAGGGAGTTCGCCAAACAAAAGTAGATGGGCGACTTCTAAAAAGTT
>QBVV01000063.1 GCA_003284265.1 SAR116 cluster bacterium AG-313-A07 | reverse complement strand
TGAAGAACCCGACGCTGTCAGGCATCGTATTAACTTTGACAACTTAACTCCGCTTTACCCAGATCAACGTTTAACTTTGGAAATCGAAAATAACGAGAAAGAAAAAGATCCAACTTCCCGTGTAATAGATCTCATATCACCAATAGGGAAAGGACAGCGAGCCTTGGTTGTAGCGCCCCCACGAACGGGGAAGACGGTTATGTTGCAAAATATAGCTAAATCTATCGCCGCGAACCACCCAGAGGTTTACTTGATCGTTCTGTTGATCGACGAGCGACCAGAAGAAGTCACTGATATGGACAGAACCGTAAATGGTGAAGTTATCAGCTCAACGTTTGATGAGCCTGCTGGGCGACACGTACAAGTTGCAGAAATGGTTATTGAAAAAGCCAAGCGACTGGTCGAACATAGACGAGATGTAGTTATTTTGTTAGATTCAATTACACGTTTGGCCAGAGCCTATAACACGGTTGTTCCATCATCCGGCAAAGTCTTAACTGGCGGCGTAGATGCTAATGCTCTTCAACGACCAAAACGATTTTTTGGTGCGGCGCGAAATATAGAACAGGGGGGGTCACTATCAATTATAGCGACAGCTTTGATTGATACAGGATCAAGAATGGATGAGGTTATATTTGAAGAATTTAAAGGAACCGGTAACTCAGAGTTGATCTTAGATAGGAAGCTGTCAGACAAACGAACCTTTCCAACAATCGATATAACGAAATCTGGAACGCGAAAAGAAGAGTTGCTTGTTGATAAAGCAACGCTCTCCAAAATGTGGGTACTGCGTCGAATTTTATCTCAAATGGGTACCGTAGACGCTATGGAGTTTTTATTAGACAAGCTGAAAGTATCAAAAAATAATGAAGACTTCTTCGATGCCATGAACTCCTAGTTCTTTCCCGTTAACAGAAGTTATATAAATACCAAAAACTATGGAATTAGGATGGTCGAGGCTGTTGTTTTCCTAGATTCCAAGGCTTCGTGAGCAGCACGGGCCTCTGAAAGAGCGAATTTCTGGTCAATCTGTATTTTAACCTCTCCAGAGGCCACTACACGGAACAAATCCTCGGACATTGCCCTTAAGTTACTGGCTGTGTCTGCATAATTGAAAAGAGTTGGCCTTGTGAAGAACAAAGAACCTTTTTGTGCGAAGACGCCAAGATCAACTGGTGGTATTGGACCGGAGGCCTGACCGAAACTTACCATTTTGCCACGGGGGCGCAGACAATCCAAAGATTTTTCAAAAGTATCTTTCCCAATAGAATCGAACACAACGGGCAGTTTCGCGCCATCAGTTATATCGAGGACACGCTCTAAGAAGTCTTCTTTGGTGTACAAAATAGTATGGTCACATCCGTTGGATCTGGCCAAAACGGCTTTTTCCTCGGTGCTGACAGTACCGATCACAGTGGCGCCAAGGGCTTTGGCCCACTGGCAAACAATTAGACCGACACCACCCGCGGCCGCATGTATCAGTATCGTATCACCGGATGAAACTTTATGTATTTGCCTAACGAGATATTGTGCGGTAAGGCCCTTCAACATCATAGCCGCTGCCGCGTCGTCGCTGACGCCAGGGGGGATTACTACGACTTTGTCCGAGTCTATTAGCCTCTCTTCACAATATGAGCCTGGTGGTGGACAGGCATAGGCAATGCGATCCCCAGACTTGATATCGTTCACGTCTGGACCTGTTGCGAGAACAACTCCAGCCGCCTCCATACCTATCATAGACGGGAGCGGTAGAGGGTAAAGACCGCTTCTGTGGTAGGTGTCGATATAATTTAAGCCGATAGCAGTATGACGAACTAAAATTTGGTGTGCTTCAGGGGCCCCCACATCAACATCATCTAATTTAAGAACCTCGGGCCCTCCGGTTTGATGAAAACGAATTGCTTTTGTCATGTTTGGTTCCAATCAGGCAGTAGAGACGCTATATTCAAAATATAGAAGCAAGCGTTATAAAACTAGAGAAAAAACCGCATGTAAGAATAGTTTTTAAAGAGGTCTTCCCCTAAACACATGCGGGTTTAAATCTGAACAGAAATCAATTTTCTATGGTTAACAACTATGATGATACAATTTTTTCACTGGCAACTGCAGTGGGGCGCGCCGCCACAGCGATGGTTCGGATTTCGGGTCCGCGGGTGAATGATGTACCCGAACTACTTGGGTTTGCGCGACCAGAACCAAAGATTGCTAGCCTGAGGACTCTAAAACACCAAAAGAAAAAACTAGATCAATCGATCGTTTTGTTCTTTAGCGGCCCGGAAAGCTACACGGGTGAGGATGTTATGGAGTTGCATCTTCACGGCGGCCGAGCCGTGATCGAGGGTGTGTATAGTGCGCTAAGCGCGCAAGAGGGGTTTCGCTTCGCCGAAAATGGGGAGTTTAGCAAGCGCGCTGTAATGAATGGGCGAATAGACTTGACCGAGGCAGAGGGGATTAACGATTTAATCAACGCAGAAACAGAGGCTCAACGAGACCAAGGATTAAATCAATTAGAGGGCGCTCTGAGGCTTCAGCTAGAGAAATGGTCAAAAGACTTGAAAAGATTTGGTGCGTATATAGAGGCCTATATAGACTTTCCCGACGAAGAAGTTCCCGAAAACGTCTTGAATGATTTGCTTCAGGGTGTGGAGGCGACAAATAAGGAATTAAAAGAGTTTGTTGATGATGACAGAAAGGGCGAGATACTTCGTAGTGGTTTGAAGGTCGCTGTTATCGGACCGCCGAATGTTGGAAAATCGAGCTTTGTGAACTGGCTGACAAAACGTGATATAGCCATTACATCTGAAAAGGCGGGTACTACACGGGACATAGTAGAAGCCCACCTAGATTTAGGGGGGTATCCTGTGACAGTAGCAGACACCGCCGGAATAAGGGCATCTGAGGACACTATAGAACAAGAGGGCATACGGCGGGCGCGTGGTTGGGCAGAATCCGCTGATTTGCGTGTCTTAGTTTTGGATCCAGAAACAATAGAAAATGCCAACCAATTCGGCGATCTCTTGAAAAGTGACGACCCTGTTTTAATTAACAAGGCTGATCAGGCCGCCACATTTAAAAAGAAAATGGCCGCAGGCTATCCTTTAGTTTCGGTTAAGACGGGATATGGATTAGAGCGCGCGCTGAGTGAATTAACCACCATAGCTAAAAAGAAAATGGGAACACAAAGGTTGACAACGATCACTCAAGCGCGGCACCGGGCGCGTTTAAATGATTGTCTTGTGGCGTTAAAAAAAGCACATTTTGGGTTGCAAAACCACGCGGACTTAGAATTGATAGCAGAAGATTTTCGATCTGCCATCTATTGTATAGGACGGATCACAGGGCATATTGATATAGAAGACCTGCTTGACGTGGTTTTCAAGGAGTTTTGTATCGGAAAGTAATGTTTCACGTGAAACATTTTTTAAGTAAGCCCTTTATTAAGGGGCCAAGAGGCATTAAAACGCCCTTGTAACATTTTATTTAGGAGCCCTAATGCTTAGGTCTTACGATGTGATAGTGATAGGCGGGGGCCATGCTGGATGCGAGGCTGCGGCGGCTAGCGCCCGGTGCGGCGCACAAACACTTTTGATAACGCACAAGAAAGCAACGATCGGTGAAATGTCATGTAATCCTGCAATAGGGGGCCTCGGAAAAGGCCATCTTGTTCGGGAGATAGACGCCCTCGACGGTTTGATGGCTGCAGCTGCAGACGCCTCTGGAATTCAGTTCAGGGTTTTAAATCGCAGCAAGGGGCCGGCCGTTCAGGGGCCGAGAGCTCAGGCGGACAGAACGTTATATAGAAAAGCCATTCAAGAGATGCTTTTTAACCAAGAAAATTTATGTGTTCTAGAGGCGGGTGTTGAAGACATTAAAACATGTGCGCTCAATAATGTGTCCTCGGTTGAGACATCTTGTGGTTTGGACATAAAGTGCAAAAACGTTGTACTAACCACAGGCACCTTTCTTCGCGGCATGATTCATTGTGGGAACAATACGACGCCAGCAGGAAGAATAGGCGATGCGCCCGCGATTGGGCTCGCAAAAACGTTAGAAAGAATGGGCTTTAAGCTGGGAAGACTGAAAACAGGAACGCCGCCCAGGCTTGATGGGAAAACAATTAACTGGGAAGCACTGGAGCCGCAACCTGGCGACGCCCCTCCCGAGCCGATGTCATACCTAACCTCACAAATAACATGCGCTCAACTCCCCTGCTACATCACATACACAAACCCTGAGGTGCATAAAATTATTCAAGACAATATTCACCTTTCGGCAATTTATTCCGGAAATATAGAAGGCGTGGGGCCTAGATACTGTCCCTCTATAGAGGACAAGGTCGTGCGGTTTTCCGATAGAAGCGCGCACCAAATTTTTTTGGAACCAGAGGGGCTAAAAACAGATTTGGTTTATCCGAATGGCATCTCAACTTCTCTGCCAGAAGAGGTGCAAAATCAAGTTGTGAATGGTATTCTTGGTTTGGAGGCCGCAAAAATCGTAAGACCCGGTTACGCTATAGAATACGACCATGTCGATGCACGAGAACTTTTCCATACAATGGAAGCTAAGCGTGTGCCCGGGCTCTTTCTGGCGGGGCAAATCAACGGCACTACCGGCTATGAAGAGGCTGCCGGACAGGGGCTTCTGGCCGGTATCAACGCGGCCCAAAAAGCGATTTCCAAAGACAAGGAGTTTATTGTTGATAGGGCGTCTGGCTATCTGGGTGTAATGGCGGACGACTTGGTGACACGGCATATTACTGAGCCGTACAGGATGTTTACTTCGAGGGCTGAATATCGACTGAGACTGAGGGCCGATAATGCAGATGGCCGTCTAACGCCCTTAGGTGTTGCGTTGGGTTGTGTGGGAAGTCGGCGCGCCGCACTTTTCAACGCAAAGAACCATAGGTTAACTGAAACAGAGGCAAAATTCAGGGAACTGAGAGCGTCTCCAAGCCATCTTAGCAAGTTTGGTATATCTGTTAATCAGGACGGTGCACCAAGGTCCCTTTATAGCTTACTTGGAAGGCGGGAGGTGAGCTACTCTGAGCTTGGCGAAGTCTGGCCAGAAATAAAAGACGCGCCAACAGATGTTATTGAACATATAAAAACAAACTCTCTTTATGAAAGTTATATAGAAAGACAGGATGCCGACATTAAAGCCTATCGAAAGGACGAGAAATTAGAGCTGCCCAGGGATTTAAACTTTGAGCGCATTGGCGGGCTTTCAACAGAAGCTAAGCAGGCCCTTGTAAAAACCAGCCCCCGTACGCTGGGACACGCCTCTAGGGTTCCTGGCGTTACGCCGGCGGCTATAGTAATCTTGATGCGGCACGTAAAGACTAGCAGGTCAAAGGTCAAGGCGAATGCACAGCAATGATGAAAATGGACGAATCGACCCAGGAAATTTTCACATCTCAACTAAATGTTTCACGTGAAACACTCGACATTTTTTCCGTGTACGGCGAGACGCTTGCTAAATGGCAATCTAAAATAAACCTTATATCAGGAAAAACCATAGATAATGTTTGGAGGCGCCACTTTCTAGATTGCGCACAACTTCATAACCTTTTGCCAAGTGGAACAAAAAACATACTGGATATTGGATCGGGAGCTGGTTTTCCTGGGCTGGTGTTGGCTGTCATGGGCGTCAAAAACGTTACCCTAGTTGAGGCCGATTCAAAAAAATGTCTGTTTTTAAGCGAAGTTGTGCGTCGAACAGGGAGGCACGCTAATATTGTCAACTGCCGGATAGAGGAATTTGATGGCGGACACTTTGATGTTATAACGGCACGGGCGCTGGCGCCAATGGATAAGCTGTTGCCTTACATAAATCCACACTTCGGCCCAAAGACAAAAGGAATTTTTCTTAAAGGCCAACAAGTGGATCGCGAATTGACTAAGGCAAAGAAACAATGGAAACTCAAGTATAAGACTATTCCCAGCATAACTAGTGACGGCGGATCGATAATTATAGTGGAGAAAATTTCAAGTGGTTCTGAGTAATACTAAAAAACCGACAGCTCGTGTCATGGTGGTTGCCAATCAGAAGGGAGGCGTTGGGAAGACTACTACCGCGGTCAACCTTGCAACAGCAATGGCAGCGTGCGAATTGCGGGTATTGCTGATAGATCTTGACCCTCAAGGAAATGCAAGTACAGGGCTGGGCATCCCACGGGACGAGAGAGAATTCGATAGTTATGCTGTTCTAAGCGGGGAGGTAAGCTTGGCTGCGGCTATAGCGCCATCTTCGGTTCCTGGGCTTTATGTGGTTCCAAGCTCCGAAAATCTATCTGGTGCAGAAGTTGAATTGGTCACCGTAGATAAAAGGGAATACAGGCTTAGAGAAGCCATGGTTCGACATTTAGAGGCAGAACAAGAACAATTTGACTTTATTATCATTGATTGCCCACCCTCGTTGGGTCTTTTGACCCTGAATGCATTTGTTGCTGCTGAAGCGGTCCTTGTTCCATTGCAGTGCGAGTTCTATGCCCTAGAGGGTTTGAGTATGCTACTAAAAACCATAGAGAGAGTAAAAAGAGCATTTAATCCATCACTAGAAATACAAGGGGTTGTGCTAACGATGGCAGATAAAAGAAACAATTTGTCTGAACAGGTTGCTGAAGATGTTCGCGAGCATTTGGGATCAAAGGTTTACAATACTGTTATCCCCAGAAATGTTAGGGTCTCTGAGGCTCCATCGCATGGGCTTCCGGCACTAGTCTATGATCTGCACTGTGCAGGCTCTCAGGCATACATCCATCTGGCTAGCGAAGTAATAAAACGAGAGCGGAGTTTAAATTTATGAGTGCTGGGGCTAAACGCAAACAATTAGGGCGAGGGCTTTCATCTCTTTTAGGCAAGGACCCTCTCGTTGAAGAGATGAAATCCTCAAATATAAACCAAGTTATATCAATTTCCGATATTCAACCGGGAGGGGGTCAGCCACGGCGTGTCTTTGACGACGGGGAGCTAAGCGCTCTCGCAAAAAGCATTAAAGAGAGGGGAGTGCTCCAACCTCTTTTGCTAAGGAGGCTGTCAGCGAATAAAGAAAAATATGAAATTATAGCAGGCGAGCGTCGGTGGAGAGCGGCACAAATAGCCCAACTCCACGAGGTTCCTGCAGTTATAAAAGAGTTTAGTGATCAAGAGGCGCTAGAGATTGGGCTCATAGAAAATATACAGCGCAGCGATTTACAGCCTCTAGAAGAAGCAGATGCATTTCAGCGGCTCATTGACGAATATGGACATACACAAGAATTAGTAGCTCAAGCAGTTGGAAAAAGTAGAAGTTATGTCGCTAACTCACTTCGTCTGCTTGCACTGCCGGTGGGCGCTCGGAATTATCTTGAGACGGGTAGAATAACAGCCGGTCACGCCCGCGCCCTTTTAGCCTCTCCTGAGGCAGAGAAGCTGGCAGATTATGTTGTTTCAGGGGGGTTATCCGTTCGAGCTACTGAAAAACTAGTACAGGATAGATTAAATAACAAAAAGCCCTCTAGACTAAACGTTGCACGTAGAAAGAAATTAGATCCCTATAGTTTAGACCCAGATATTTTGGCTCTGGAACAAAGTATTTCGGAAAAAACGGGTTTAAAAGTGGAGGTTAAAACCAAAGAGGGCCAAAATGGCTTCGTCACAATTCATTACCAAACGTTAGATCAATTCGATCACATTGTTAAAAAGCTAACGCGCTAATTTTTATGTTTTATTATAGGGCCTCATTAGGCAAACACCGATAAGCACCTGACAGCAAAGGGGCATTTGTGGAATGCCGGTTGTTTTGCATTGATGTTCGCCTATGAAAAATCGTTCTAAAGCTAACTCCAGTTTGCTTGTTGTCCAGGCTCGCGCCTGTCTTTCAAATTCCTGTTTTCGGTTCCAAAATACGGGTGGACGGAGATTTTTGATAGCGGCTTCCAGCGGGGCTCCGTTTTCTGTTTTTGTCGCTATACTGTGTAGCCTTTGGAAATGACTAATTACTGTTCTTAAAATAGTAATAGGGCTTTGGCCGCTGTCTTCGGCTCGTTGTAGAGACAAACAAAGTGTCTCAAGGTTTCCAGAACCGGTAAAATATGCTATGTCCTCTAAAGCCAGCAGTCCCGCATCACCAATAGAATCAATCGTCTCTTCAAGCGAAAGTCGGCCTCCAGGACCCACCATTAAGGCCAATTTATTTAGTTCGTTAACAGTGTGTTGACGATCGTTACCTAAGCGGGTCAGAAGATAATCAAGCACCCCTTCTCCTGCATATATGTCATTTTCTTTAAATATTTCCTTTATAAGATTCTTTAAAGAAGACCCCTGATCTCCATAGCAGGCGAAGGAGCCCAACCTGTTGTTTTTCTCAAATAGGGCTCTCAATTTTGATCGTGTGTCGAGATTTCCGGCGTCTAATATAATGTTGGCTTCTATGGTTTCAAATTGAAGAATTGTTTCAATTATTGGCACCATAATGTCAGTGGCGTTGCGTATACGGATCAATTTTCGCTCGCCACTCATTGAAAAAGCTAAAGCAGAATCAGTCACAAAAGTAGGGTCCTGTTTGATAATTTGGGCATCTACCTCGGTGATAGAAAAGGGGTCTTTGGGGTCTGCCACAGCGCCGCCAACAAGTTTTTTTACGGTTTCGCTTACGTGACCGGCGTCTGGTCCGTATACTAAAATGGCAAAAATACCCTCAGGAAACTTTTTTGCTAGAGTGGAAAGTGCTCGATGCTGATATTTCATGCTTGTCTAGTTGTTAGATGTTGCTTTTTTTAGAAATAGGGTTAATCGCCGCGCTATATCGTAGCTAATTTCCCTCGATGCGCGAGACGCGGCTTCCGCTTCTGCGCTGATGTTTGCATATTCAGATTGGGTTATAGTAAACCCGGTTTTTGCTGTTACATTTCCTGACGCGAGAGCTGCCCCAGTTTCAAAATTTGTCAAGGTATAGGAAGCATGCAAGCTTATTTTGGCAAACGTTGACGTAGCGTCCTGCAATAGAACTAGATCGCGACGAGTTTTATTTATTTTCACAATGAGTTCATAGGATGGATTAGTAGGTTTGCCTCGAGGCGTGATATCATCTTGCAAAAAGTTGCGAAGTCGTTGACCAATCCTGTCTTCAATCGGAGCAATCCGTATCAGAGATAATTCTTTTAATATGTTGTTTGAAGTGGCGTCATGTTTATAAAGGGGTTGAAAACCACAGCCAGTAATAAATAAATTCAACGACATAAGGCTTATCGCTATAGTTTTAAATAACCACATTAACAATCCGATTCGGCACTACTATGATACGACGAATTTCACTTCCGGCTATTTGCCTTTTTACATTATCAAGGTCTAGGGCACGGGTTTTCATTGCTTCTTCCGAGCTTTCCCGGGGAATTTTTATTTCCCCTCGCAATTTCCCATTTACTTGAACGGCAATTTTAATCTCGTCGTCTAAAACTAGCGCCTCGTCATACGTCGGCCAGGGCTGATCACAAAGAAAACCTTCATTTCCTAACCGCGCCCACAATTCTTCGGCTATATGCGGTGTCATTGGCTCAATAAGGCGCAAGAGCACTTTATAGCTATTTAATGTAATTGATGCTTCTTCTATTGTTGCGTTTCTGAAATCAGAAATTGCATTGCTGAGCTCCCGAATTTGCGCAACGGCGCTGTTAAATCTCCATGTTTCTATGCTGCTTGTAACCGCTTTAATGGTTCGGTGAGTTAATTTTTCGAGCTCAGTGGCCGCCTCGGGGCGTTGTTCTAATTGTTGAGCAGTGGAAGCGTCATTACCAATGGAGTTTTTGATGTCAAGGCCCATTCTCCAAAGCTTATTGAGATATCGCCACGCGCCTTCGACACCTGATTCAGTCCATTCAAGGTCTCTATCTGGCGGAGAGTCAGATAGCATAAAAATTCGTGCGGTATCAGCTCCATAAGTTTTTATAATCGTTTCTGGGTCAACTACATTTTTCTTGGACTTGCTCATCTTTTCGGTGCGTCCAGCGGTTACGGTCTCGTTTGTGTCAATATTTAAGAACTGGCCATCCTCAGTCTTCGAAACTTGCTCGGGTAAAAGCCAACCCGATGAGTCCCGATATGTTTCATGACACACCATGCCCTGCGTCATTAAACCCCCAAAGGGTTCCTCTATGTTGAGGTAGCCACATTTTTTTAGGGCTCGAGTGAAAAACCGAGAATAGAGCAAATGAAGCACGGCGTGTTCAACGCCACCGATATATTGGTCTACAGGTAGCCAATAATTCGCTGCATCTTGACTGAAGGCTTGATCACTTTTGGGATCGCTAAATCGCGCGAAATACCAAGAGGATTCAAAAAATGTATCAAATGTGTCTGTTTCCCTCTCTGCCGGATTCCCGCATTTTGGACAGTTTGTGTATTTCCACGTTGGGTGGTTATCAAGAGGATTTCCGCGATCTTCGAAGCTTACATCTTCGGGGAGGTTTACTGGAAGGTCTCGCTCAGGTACTGGAACAATGCCACAATCAGTACAATGTATCATTGGGATTGGGCATCCCCAATAACGTTGTCTCGAGACGCCCCAGTCTCGTAACCGATATGTTGTCGTCCCTGTTCCTTGATTTTGTTCTCCCAATTTTTTTATCGCCAGTGTCTTGGCGGCCTCGACTGCTAGCCCATTCAAAAACCCTGAATTAATTATTGTACCATCGCCAACAAAAGCATTTTTTCCGATGTTAAAATCATTAACGGAAGTATTTTTGGGGAGCACGACAGGTTTTACCGGCAAATCATATGATCTTGCAAAATCTAAGTCCCTTTGATCATGTGCAGGGCATCCAAAAATGGCACCCGTTCCATAGTCCATTAGCACGAAGTTTGCCACAAAGATCGGCAGCTCAGTATTTTTAATAAATGGATGCCTTGCTGTTAGACCTGTATCAAAGCCTTTTTTTTCTGCGGTCTCTATGGCCGCTTCACTGGTGCTTAGCTTATTGCAATCATGAATGAAGGCTTTAAGGTCATTATTTGTTTCGGCGGCCTTTAACGCAAGTGGATGGTTTGCCGCCACAGCGCAAAAAGAAGCGCCAAAAAGAGTGTCTGGTCTTGTGGTAAACACTTCCAGCTTCTCTCTTTGTCCTGGAACATCAAAAAATATTTGGGCGCCTTCGGAGCGGCCTATCCAATTATGCTGCATTAGACGCACCCGATCGGGCCAACGGTCCAGCCTTTCAATAGCATTTAAAAGATCATCACCGTATTCAGTTATTTTCAGAAACCATTGAGATAAAAGTTTTTTCTCGACAGTTGCGCCGGATCTCCAGCCTTTGCCGTCTATTACCTGTTCGTTTGCAAGCACAGTATTTTCAATGGGGTCCCAGTTAACCCAACTTTCTTTCCGATATGCCAAACCATTTTTAACAAAATCCAGAAACATCTTTTGTTCATGTTGGTAATATTCGGGAGCGCAAGTTGCTATCTCACGATCCCAATCATATGAGAGCCCCATACTTTGCAGTTGCTCTCTCATGGTCTCGATGTTTTCGTAAGTCCAGTTTGCTGGATGGGTATTTTTTTCCAATGCTGCATTTTCGGCGGGCAAGCCGAATGCGTCCCACCCCATTGGATGCAAAACATTAAATCCTTGGGCTTTCTTATACCTGGCGACAAGGTCGCCGAGAGTATAGTTTCTCACATGACCCATATGGATCCTTCCCGAGGGATAGGGAAACATTTCTAGGACATAATATTTTGGAAGTTTTGGGTCGAAGGCGGCAGAAAACTTTGCCTCCTTTTTCCACAAAGACTGCCACTTTTGCTCGGTCTCTAAATAATTATAACGTTCCATGCCGGAGACTGTCCTATACCTTCGATTGTCGCAATCAATGTAAAGCCCAAATGTTATTTTGTCTTCTGTGCGGATGTAATGCGAAGTTGCCGCGCTCTGGTGAGAATAGCATCTTCAAGCTCTCTATCGAGAGTCTCGTCTGGCCTTACATCTTTCCAGCCCGCGCCGGCACTTCTTTCCTGTTTAAAAACTTGAGCTCTAATGCCGTCCGACCTAAGCGCCGTCCCTAAAATAAATAATGTTATTTTATAGCGCTCGTTGACTGAATCTGGCGGCCCATACCAATCCGTTAATATCACCCCACCAAAGGGATCAGCTGATACTAATGGCATGAAGGCGACTGTGTCCAAGGACGCCCGCCACAAAAAGCTATTAACTCCTATACCAGAACTTCCGCCACCATTTTTGTTGGACGAACTGCCCTCACTGTTAAAAATAGTGAGGCCGCCCTCTCCAAAAATCCCGGGCTTTTCTTTTTCGTATGTTGGTACGCCGCTTGCACCGCGTCTTGGATAATTATATTCGACGTTTGGTCCGCCGCATGCCGATAATATAAAACTACTACTTAATGCTAAACAGAGTAGTTTGAGGGTCGTGTGTGTCGTGTTTTTCATTCGGAAGCGTCCCATAGTCCGTTCTGATGATTCTTGTACCGCGAAACTCGCCTAAAAACAAATTGATATCTCTAGAAAAAGGAAGAAATAGCGAGATGAGCGTGCGACGCGTTGTTTCGTCGCGAGGCCGGATAAAGGATGATTACACCAAAATTTGAGATTAGCCCGTGTAATAGTAATATTA
>QBVV01000062.1 GCA_003284265.1 SAR116 cluster bacterium AG-313-A07 | reverse complement strand
CAGCTTATACAGTTTAGTGGACCAGCTGAAAGTACAATATTCAATAATTCAAAAACTCTGGTAGATAGGTATTCAGCCGCCTTAGCAAATGGTTCCTCTGGTAGCTGGTGTGAAGTGGATACTGGTTATCTGCCGACTGTTTGTCACGCCAGTCTTTACTGTTTGCCCGCTATTTTAGCTGAAGGCGAGGCCTTGGGAAACACGATGACAGAAATGCTGATAGCATTTTTGTGTGGGTACGAGGTAGTAGCCCGATTGGCTCGAGCTTTTGAGTTCGATGAATTAACATTACATCCTCATGGATCTTTCGCAGCGATTGGAAGTGCCACCGCAATTAGCTTTCTACGAAATTTTTCCAAGGAGAAAATATTTAATACAATTTGCACATCAGCAACTTTGGTCCATCCAGCCCCGTTCCAGCATGCCGTCGATGGGGGATTAATAAGAAATATATGGGCTGGCATAGGCGCAACAAATGGTTTACGGGCAGCTGACCTAACTAATATTGGGATAACTGGTACATGTAAAAGTTTATATAATGTCTTTGTTGAGAGTCTTGGTGCGAGGTTCAATGCTGAAAACATACTCCCTGAACCAGAATTGAAATGGGCAGTAATGCAGAGTTATCACAAGCAATTTGCATGCTGTCAGTACAGCCATTCTGCTGTAGAAGCGGTGTTGCAAATACTTCCAAAGTTCAATTATAGAGAAATAGAAAAAATAAGGCTAAAAACCCACTGGCGAGGAAAATTATTAACCAACCTAACCCCAAAAACGACGCTTGCCGCAAAATTTTCGATGGAACATATTTTAGCGACTTCCATTTACCATGGGTCAGCTAATGTCGAAGCGTTTAATTCCGAAACTTTGGATAATAGTGAGATAAAGCAGCTTCGCGAAAAAATAAGTATGTATTTATATGACCCGGAACCCAAACCACCTAATGATCGCCCAGCAGAAGTAAGCATTCACCTTTATGACGGTAAAAAATACATTAGGGAGTGTTTAATTGCAGAAGGGAGTGCTTCAAAACCATTCAAAAATGAAAGGATTAAACATAAAATAAGTTCTACGTTAAAGCGTTATTACCCAAAACTTTATGCCCCCTTACAATCACTGATGATGATGGAAGAAAAAGCGTTCAAAGCTACGTGGCGCGATACCCTTCGCGAATTGTAACTTGGATCTACTTCATTAAGTTTGGAAGCGCTAGTGTTATCTCCGGGATAAAAATCAGTAAAAGTAAAGTGATTACGTCGATAATAAGAAAAGGCATTACACCGGAAAACACATCTTCTAAAGTTAAAGGGATCGGAGATGCACTCCTCACAACATAAACATTTAAGCCAACAGGGGGCGTTATCAACGAGACCTCCGCCAACTTTATAGCAATAACCCCTAACCAGATTGGATCGAAGCCTACTCCAGTTAAAATTGGGTACATAACAGGAAGGGTAATAACCATAATTGCTATTGGATCAATTAGCATCCCCAACACTAAATAAATGGCAGCAAATGCAAATAGATACGCATATTTATTAAGTTCTAATGAGAGCAAGAAACCAGATAAATCGGCAATCAATCCCGTGTAGGTTAGGTAGCGCGCAAAAATAATACCCCCTATTACTATTATAAAAATAACCGATGTGGTTACACCTGCGTCTTTAAAAGTGTCTATAGTTGTTTTTGGAGTTAGGCGTCGTTTCGCTAAAACGATCAAAAAAGCACCAAATGCACCGACTGCACCCGCATAAGTAGGAACAAAAAAACCGGAGTATATTCCACCGATCACTAAAAGAAATAAGAAGGCAATCCCCCATACCCCTTTTAATGAATGCACTCTCTCTTTCCATGCTATCTGAACCTTGGACCTTGGAGCCATATCTGGACGCAATTTCGCTATAGCAAATATGCCTCCCATATACATCGCTGCCGATAATAAACCTGGGACCAATCCGGCCATCAAAAGCAATGCTACCGATTGCTCGGTTAAAATAGCATAAATGACCATAATAATACTCGGAGGAATAAGTGAAGCTAGCGTTCCCGATGCAGCAATACAGCCTGCACTCAGACGCTTATCATAACCAAATGAGGTCATCTCCGGTAACGCTATTTTAGTAAAAACAGCCGCATTAACGACAGTAGACCCGCTAGCCGCTCCAAATGCTGCTGATGCCAATGTCGTCGCCATAGCTAACCCTCCAGGCAACCGTCCAAGCCAATTATAAGCAGCCCGATACAGATCGGTTGTTAAACCAGCCTGTGTCGCTAATGATCCCATTAAAATGAATAGAGGGATTACAGCGAGTGTAAATGAGTTTGTCGTACTGAAGGGTATCGTCGCTAAATGAGCCCATGCTGCATCCGGACCTATTGCTAAATAGGTTCCTAAAATACCGCATAATCCCAGAGATACTCCAATATGAACGCCAACCCCCAACATCCCGAATAATGTTAGAAGAACGATTATTCCTGTAGTACTTGACTCAAGCAATTTAATCCCTGCCTTTATCGATAAACTTAGCAGCATCAGCTATTTCGCGATTTAAAACATCTTCAGTTGTTGTTCTTTCACCACCAGCTATCGCTCTGTTTATGTCGTAACAAAAGTCAATAATGAGTTGAATAATCAATAAACCTGCCCCGGCTGCAAGAACAAATCGCGCGGGCCAAAGTGGTATTCGAATCAATCCAAAGGTCGACTCATCTATCTGTAGGCTAAATAATGCTTCAAATGAGGCTTGCCAGAATAGTAATCCAAAAAATAAAATAGCCATTAGATCCGTAAAGGCATCCATGGCACCCTGTGTCCGTGGTCCCACGCGCGTATAAAATAATTCTACTCGAATGTGATTTCTTCTTATTTGCGCATAAGTTAAAGCTCCAAAAACAATAACGACCATCGTACTTTCTGTTATTTCCAAAGCTCCATGTACAGGTTGTCCAAAAAATTGTGTGCCAACGACATCGGCAGTGCCCAGGAAAGTAGAAACCATCATGCCTGCTCCACCTACTAGTAGGATGGTCAAGGCAATCGGTTCAAGGATTTTACTAATAATTTTCAAATTCCCACCAATATTCAAACAAGATTAACGGCTGCCACTAAATTGAGTGGCAGCCGCCGATCTATAGACTGAAGCTCTAAATATTAATTATTTTGTCCAAGCCCTCCACGCCGCTGCGACTTCTGCAGCCTGTTTTCCAAATCCACGCTTTTTCATCGTGTCCGCCCAACCTTGCAATAAGTCAGGTGTCGCTGCTTTCCATTTTGCTAGCTCGGATGCTGGAAACTCTTTAAATACACCACCTGCTTTTTTGATATTCGCGATTGATGTTTTTGTTCCAGTGACTAGCCAGTCTAAATACTCTTTTTGACTTTTAGCGGCTTGATCCATGAAAATATCTTGAATATCCTTTGGCAGTTTTGCCCAAGTTCTTTTTCCTATCACGATCATATGTCCTGCTATGGTCATTGCTGTACCACAGCTATATTTTCCCGGTTCATAGAGCCTAAGACTTTCAACGTTACCGGCGTTAAGGAAGGAGTAATCGATGGTGCCTCTTTGTAACGCCTCATAGACCTCTGTTGGTCGAACCGTTACTGGAACAGCCCCAATCGCATTGTGCATCTTAGGAAGATCTGCCCCAAAACTCCTGATTTTTTTTCCTTTTAAGGCCTCAACGGTTGTGCAATTTGGGGAAGGGCCTGTCATATAATAAGAACCAAGTGGTTGTTGAAATAGATAATTAACGTTTATCTTATCTGACTCTTGCTTAAATATAGGAAATTCTTTGTATGACTTATGCACTATATTTATAGCCTGAACGGGATCATCGAAAATAAATGGGATTTGATACGCTTTCCAGAACAATAATTGATCAGGATAGTACCCCATTGCAACAGAGGCCATGTCTATTGCTCCACGGCCGGCTAATAGCGCAACCTCATTGCCTTTTCCAAGTCCACCAGCAAATGTAATGTCTATTTTAACTCGTCCATTGGTGCGTTGTTCTATTTTTTTTGCAAAATCTTTCTCAACTTGAACAAACGCGCTATTGGGTAAGTAGTGTCCCCATCTTAGTTTGAATTCCTGCGCTTGAGCTGCAGTAGTTATTGCAACTGCCGCCGCCGTCAGCGTGACCGTCTTTAAAAATTTTGTTATTCTCATATTTGAAAGTCTCCCATATCTAAAACAAATTAGTTGCTCGGTTAGAGAAGTTTGCCGAGGTTCGAGTTGCCCCAACTAGAAGGTAAAAGAAAAAAAAAGTGTAGCAATAGCCTAGACCATAAAAAATCAAAAATCTATGACTACCGTCTTCATGAATTACAAATACGCTCAACATAACCTTTATCAGAGCTCTATCGTAACAAAACTTGGTTACCCTTTCACTTTTCTACCGTCTATTTCGATCGATATATTGTTAGCAACCAGATCGATATGCCTATTGCTAACAATTGATCCACCATACTTCGCCGCGCCCCTCCAACCAATTAAATGATTGTCACCGAGGGCGATATGAGCGGTACCTAATCTAAACTTGTTTTCAACATGCCCTATCTCTCTAGCAGAAGGATTGGTTCCTATTCCTAATTCCCCAAGAAATCGGCAATTATCGTCGGCGGATTTGAGGATCAAATTTAGTCGGTCTGCTGCCTTACCCCCTTTTATTTGTTTTAATTGACCTTTTTCAAATTCTAGCGAAATAGGGTCTTCTAAATTACCCAACTGAGGACCGGAACCATTTAAATAAACGACTTGCCCAAAGGAGTCTGCAACAAATATACCTTCAGCACTAAACTCTTCTGGCGATAACATTGCCTCTCCGCTCGGAAATGAACCAAAACCTGTATCAATCTCCGCGCGACCAGTTAATGCAATACATGGCCTACACACTTTTACCGATAAATCAGTCCCATTTTCTGATTTCACACGAACTATTGCGCCTTTCGATATTTTTTCTGCAAGAGCATGTGTTCGACGATTGAGCTTAATCGGGTCCGCCAAGGATGCTCCTCTGGTAAAGTCCTCTAAAGGAGCATTATTAATCAATACTTGTCTTTTTCCTGCTTTAAAAAGGGCCTCGCTCAAATCATCATAGGCTCTTGGAAATCTAAGCGTTGTTGCCACAATGGTAAGGTCAGCGGTCTTTACGCTAGCAATTACAGATGGAGGGTGTTTGTAATCTTTTAGATCCTCAGGACAAGCTATTATAATGGCAGATACTGAGGCAGCACTCGTGCACGATGCCGCCGATACAATTGCATCAATCAGTTCTTTCGATTGGTCAGAACTTGACACAATCAAAACATGCTCATCGTTTTTGATATTATCAGCCACTAGATTTTGGGCAGTCCGTTGTAATTCATGCTGAATAAATAACATGGTTTAAACTTTCTAATTATTTAACTAATAATTACCTTTTTAGTGTTATTGTATTTTAAACTGAACTTTATCTTTTCACGGTGGATATATAATTACCAGAGACAATAAAACTGATGGCAAACAAACAAATAACCCTTTATGAAAATTTAAGAGCCTGTAGTTATACACCATTCTATCTCGCGCAAACTTTAGGTTTGTTTGAACAAGAAGGGCTTGATATCAACCTTCAATTATCCCCCTCGCCCCCAGAAACAGCGCAAGGGCTGATAGATGGCCGGGCCGATGTTTCATTTGGGGGACCAATGCGGGTTTTGATGCATCATAACACTGATGACAATTGTCCATTGATCTGTTTTGGACAGGTTGTTGCCAGAGACCCTTTTATATTAGTCGGACAAACACCCAATCCCACCTTCTGTTTTCAGGACTTGATTGGTCCAAAAATTGGGATTGCGACAGATGTTCCAACACCCTGGATGACCCTTCAGGACGATCTTTCCAGAGCAGGTGTGAATCCAAATTCAATCAATAAAAGTGTCGATAAAACGATGCAAGAACATACGGTTTTATTTAAAAAAGGCGAATTAGATATTATTCAAGTCTTCGAACCGTATGCCCAAGAACTACTAGAATCGGGCGGACATGTATGGCACCGTTTTTCCACTCGTGGGGATATAGCTTTCACTACATTTTATGCAACAAGAAACTTCGTAAATAGCAATCGTTTTGCATGTAGATCTTTAATTAAAGCCATAAACAAGTCTTTAAATAAGATACATCAAAGTTCCGCTGCAGAAATTTCAGATGCAATTAGGCCATTCTATTTCCCGCACCTCACACCTAATGCCTATGAAAATATTATCAATCGGTATAAAGATTCTAAATTATGGCCTAAAACTACAGCTTTACCGGTAGAATCTTTTGTACGACTAAAAGCCGCTCTTTTATCGGGGGGGTTAATTCAAAAAGACATCCCATACGATCGTATTATTGATCAAGAATTATCTGGACTAGAGGGCGAATGATGGCTACCTATACTCATGACATACCCGTTATAGATATTTCTTCATTTTTAAACGAGACTGATAAAATAAGTGTTTCACAACAGGTTTCTAAAGCGTGTGAAAGCATTGGATTCTTAATCATTTCTGGTCACGGAATACCAAAAAATGTAATTAGTAACGCTTTTACCCAGTCTAGAGATTTTTTTAATTTAAGCCAAGCTGACAAGAATTTATACCACCCCGCAACCCCCTCTCAGCAACGCGGCTATCATGCTTTTGCAACAAGGGGACTAGCGTATACCTTGGGAAATGATGCACCGCCAGATTTAAGAGAAACATTTTTTCTTGGACCACTTGATGATCATAGAAAGTTTTATAAAGCATTGCCTGGCGCTAAGAGTGCCTACGCCCCTAATATCTTCCCAACAATACCGACAGGATTCTCATCAGCATTGCGAGATATCTATAAACACTATCAACAACTCTCTGCGGATATACTTCGAATATTTGCCACCGCTCTGAGTTTGAATGAGTATTTCTTTTCAAATCTAATCCGGAAACATTTCAGTATTTTGTCAAGCCATCATTATCCAGCATTATTGACTCCACCTGCGCCCGGTCAAATGAGGACTGGCGCTCATACGGATTTTGGTGCCATCACTATTTTGGCCATGACTCAGGCATCTGGAGGCCTTGAAGTACTTATGCCGGACGAAACCTGGCACCCCGTTAGACCTAAAGAGAATGAATTAGTTGTAAATTTAGGCGATATGATGGCACTTTGGACGAATGGTTTGTGGAAATCAACGCTTCACCGCGTAGTGAATCCCAAGGAACTTTATGACAAGTCTTCAGACAGACAAACCATAGGTTATTTTATGCACCCAGATTATGACGCTATTATTGACACGATCCCGACGTGCATTAACGAACAACGACCAAAGGTATTTGCACCTATCTCTGCAGGGGAACATATTGCAAAAAAGATAAAGGCGAGCCACGAAGGAACAAACTGATATCACCAGAGAAACTGATAAGTTGATGACAACTGAAACAGTTGCATCCTAATCTTTATAATACCCGACTACGTCCCCAGTAGTTGAAACTCCTAAACCGTTTAACAAACGATTTGAATAATTGAAATAGGCAACCACCTGATTTACTTCCAGTATTTCACCGTCGTTTATCCCTATTTCCTGTAACTTAGTTATGTCATTCATTTCCATTATTTGTACTGAAGACGTAAGTTTTTTTGCATATTGCAATAACAGCAGTTCTTTGGATTGAAACACATCTTCAAGGGTATTTGTCTCTAACGCGTTACGTACATTCTGCGAGCGGCTAAGGTTATCTATAAGCCTCTCTGCGTTATGCCAATGGTGAGTGAAACTATAATCACAACGGTTTATAAGGCTTACATAGCAAGCCACAACTTCTAGAAACCATATAGGTAAAGTTAGATCTTTGCTATGAAGCACGCTGCGGTATAAAGCTAAATGCCCAAGCATTGTCTCGGGTCGAAGGCTGTGAACTCGCATAACATTATCCAATGTTCCATGGGGCGTCCTGGCCTCATTGAAAATTTGTTTCACATCGTCTGACGCTTGCTTATCAGTCAGCATTGTTATCCATGCACTTTTCATCCGGAAACAACTCCTATCAATCGTTTATTATTGGAACTGAACGTTAATAGCTTTATTATATCATCTTAACTATGGATAGGAGGCCTAATTGGCAACATTAATAGGGATCGCTAAAACATCTAAATTATTGGCAGAAATGGAAGAATTGACAGAGGGTCAAATAGAGATTGATACCGGTCTGCAAGGTGATGCACGGGGAACGAAGCGGCAAAGACAAATTTCGATATTATTCGAAGATGATTGGAAAGACGCGTGTAATGAACTCGGTGCAGATTTAAGTTGGATAACTAGACGGGCAAACCTTTTTGTGAGAGGGATGCGTGCCCCACAAGTACCAGGCACAAGAATAACGATAGGAAACGCAGAGTTAGAGGTTCGCGTTGAAACCGAACCCTGTGACTTAATGGACAAGCAACATAAAGGCCTCAGGGCTAAACTGGAAAATGACTGGCGAGGTGGAGTTTGCTGTAGTGTTCGGAAACCAGGTAATATCAAGATTGGGAACGATGTAAAAATTGTGACCGACATCTGAAAAAAAACCAATTTACCTCTATATCGATCCTAAACAGCGAAAAGGTAAACTGGCTTTCCTTTAAGATTGTTAATTAACTAAATTATTTTCATCATTTTTCCATGTTTTTAAAACCGGTATAACCTCTTTCGCAAATAGTTTTAACCCCTCTTCTGCTACTTCCATCGGAGTACCACCAAACCGAAAGGATACATTGAGTTCGAAATCACCTACTATTTTCCGTCTTTCTTCCAGTCCTCTTAAAATCTTATCAGGTGTTCCCCAACTCGCTGCTTTCATAAAATTGTCTACTGCGCCCGTTAAATCACCACCAGTTTTTCTAGCGAATTCTGCTTTCTGCTGATACCCATCGTAACCTTTCACACTCTCGAAATGTTCACCTAAAAATTCGTAGTGGTAAAAATTACTTTCGGTAAACATTCCCTGATATTTACGGGCCCATTCCTCGGCCTGATCATTTGAATGCGAGCAAATAGCAAAATCAGTCAGCATAGGCGTTGGTGCAGGTCTCCCATGATATTTTTGATGCAGTTCTTTTCCTTTATTTAGGACAGGGGCTCGCATTTCCCAGGGCCTATCGGCAAACATCACCATTCTTATGTCACCAAGCTTTGCAACTGACTCAACAGATTGCTCGCTAGTTGCTACTGAATATATACGTCCGTCCATTGAGTTTTGTGGTCTCGGCCTAATATCTACTCTTGGCTGTTTGTAGAGAGGACCATCACTTTGCATAAACCCTGTCTCTAATGCATTGATGATCATTTTTGCTGATTCATCAAACCTTTGCCTAGATTCGTCCATAGATACACGAAACCCCTCAAACTCCCTCCTTGCCAATCCACGCCCCATACCAAAACGTAGCCTTCCATTACTTAAAAAGTCTAACATTGCAACCTGCTCTGCGACCCGCAAAGGGTCATGCCATGGAAGTATAACAGCCGCAGTCCCCACATCTATGTGAGGATATTTAGCGGCCAGGTGCGTCATGAGTTGTAAATTGTCTGGAATGAAGGAGTAGTCGCAAAAGTGATGCTCCGTTGACCATAAAACATCAAAACCAGAGTCAGCTGCAATTTCGGCTAATCGTAGATCTTCATTCCACGTTTGTGCATCCGAACAATTGTCCCAACCATAACTGGCAAATATCATAAAACATCCAACGTCCATCGGTTCCCCCCGCTGATAGTTCAACTTCACATTTACTTTAAATCCAAAGTTCTAAAACTAACAAAATTAAAAATAGGGTTACCGGTCAATGATCGACAGTGTGGTTGTTCGGGGGATTAACAACACAAAGCGTCACAGTTAACCCCGAACCTACGTCTCATGAAGATTAAAAATTTTGATGAAAAAAGTGGTGAGCGCGACAGGGTTCGAACCTGTGACCCGCTGATTAAAAGTCAACTGCTCTACCAACTGAGCTACGCGCCCTCACACAAGCTGTATATATACTAACAGACCGCTGGGTCAACTATAGTTAATGATAATTCTCAATTATTATTAATCATTTTTAACATTCTCTCCTTAACCCGTGGTGTAACGAAATCGCTTATTTCACCACCGAGTGTAGCAATTTCCTTAACAAGTCTAGAAGATATGAATTGATGTTTTTCAGATGACATCAAAAATATCGTTTCCACTTCGGGATTTAAACGTGCGTTCATACCAACCATCTGAAACTCATATTCGAAGTCAGATACTGCCCTTAATCCTCGTATCACAAATCCTGCTTTATTTTGCTCCACAAAATGCATTAAAAGATTTCCGAATGATGTGACTTCAATCTCGCACTGAATGCCTTTTTTAATATTTTCTTTATGAATTGCATCAATCTCTGCGCCAACCATTTGTCTCCTTTCAAGAAGACTAAACATTGGATTTTTACCTATATTTTCGGCTGCTGCGACAAGAAGTTTATCAACCATCTTGCTACCACGTCGAATGATATCAATATGTCCGTTTGTTATCGGATCAAAAGTCCCTGGATATACGCCTATTCGCACTAATCGCCTCCGTTGGAGTAAATTTTAACCGTTCCACAATAGGGTCCTTATACACTTGCCGACTGTTCTTACAATAATTTATTTATAATTCGGGTTGACCCTCTGCGTTATCTCCATCATCTGAAGAATTTACCTCGTCACCAATTAAACTTACCGACACGACTTTCTCATCATTATCTACCCGAAAAATCCAAACCCCTTGAGTTCGCCGCCCCGTGATACCAATCTCATCTACTGCACATCTAATTAATTGACCAGAATTTGTTACTAACATGATTTGATCGGAATGGTTAACCGGGAACCCGGCAACAACTAATCCAGCTTTATCAGTAACATCTATATTCCAGATACCTTGTCCGCCGCGATTGGTAATTCGATACTCATAGGCTGAGGTGCGCTTTCCTATTCCGTTCTCCGTGACTGTTAAAATAAAGTCCTCTGCGGCTCCAAGAAATGCCAACCTTTCTGGGCTTAGCATCACATCGGGCTGGCCAATTTCATTTTCAGTGGTTTCATTAGTTACTCGTCTCAAATACGAAGTCTGACGAAGATATACTTCTCTTTCATGAAGATCACTATTGGGAACATCCTCATAATTCACATGCCGCAGGATTGACATGCCTACTACAGCATCTGATCCTGTAAGCCTAATTCCCCTGACGCCCATCGATCCGCGGCTTTTGAATATTCTAACGTCAGAGACTTGAAATCTTATAGCCTTACCGGCTTTCGTAGTAAGCAAGACATCATGTTGTTCACTACAAGGTTGAACGCTTATTAAGCGTTCGCCCTCATCTAATTTCATCGCTATTTTACCGTTCTTTTTAATATTGGTAAAATCTGATAAATCGTTCCGCCTAACAGTACCCGCCGACGTAGCAAACATAACCTGCAAATTTTCCCATGTTTCCTCTTCTAGAGGCATCGGCATAACAGTTTGGATCCATTCTCCTTCAGACAGTGGAAGAAGGTTAACCATTGCTTTGCCGCGCGCTTGCGGTGTTCCAAGCGGCAAACGATATACTTTCATCTGATAAACCATACCCCGAGAGGTGAAAAATAAAACTGGTGTGTGTGTATTTGCGACAAATAGCTTATCGACTACATCCTCATCTCTCGTTGCCATGCCAGAACGCCCCTTGCCACCGCGGTGTTGGGCTTTGTATGTCGAAAGTGGGACCCGCTTGATATAGCCCTTAAGGCTTACTGTTATGACCATTTCCTCGCGTTGAATTAAGTCTTCGATGTCATGCTCGAATTCATTCTCCTCAAGCGCAGTCCTTCGTGGAGTGGAAAAAGTATCTTTAGCTGTTATAAGCTCTTCGCGCACGACATTAATTAGACGCTCTCGGGATTTTAATATATCCAGATAATCATGAATTTTTTCTGATAGCTCTTTCGTCTCTTCAATTAATTTCCCTCGTTCCATGCCCGTCAATCTTTGAAGACGAAGCTCCAATATTGCTCTGGCCTGTGCTTCAGACAAACGATAATTACCGTTTACAACGGAATGTCCTGGATCATCAATTATCGATATAAAATCTTCCACTTCTTTCGCCGGCCACTCCGTCTCCGTTAGAGCCTTCCTGGCTCCGGCGGCATCGGCCGCTCCCCTAATCAGGGTTATAACTTCCTCTATATTATTCAATGCAACCAAAAGACCAGCTAAAACATGAGCTCTTTCGCGTGCTTTTTTTAACAAAAAACTAGTTCGTCGAGTAATGACCTGTTCTCTAAATTCAACAAACGCCGATATTATATCTTTCAGATTAAGTTGTTCCGGGCGTCCTTGGTTCAACGCCAGCATATTGGCTCCAAAAGAAGTCTGGAGTGCCGTATGTCTATACAATTGACTTAACACCACGTCACCGACAGCATCGCGTTTTAATTCTATAACGACCCTCACTCGGCTGAAGGGCTATTGCGCGATATCGATAAAGAAACCGTCGATTTTGTCCCTAACTACGACGAAACAACCGAAGAACCGGCGGTTCTGCCCGCGGAATTTCCGAATTTACTGGTTAATGGTGCAGGCGGAATCGCGGTCGGGATGGCGACGAACATACCTCCCCATAATTTAGGAGAGGTTGTTGACGCTTGCTTGGCATATATCGAAGATAAAGAAA
>QBVV01000061.1 GCA_003284265.1 SAR116 cluster bacterium AG-313-A07 | reverse complement strand
TTGCGATATCTCTAAATAATTCTGTTAATTAGATAGGGTTAGAGATTCTCCATTAGCTATGTAGGATTTTTTCAAGCACAGGCATCAAGTAGCGCCGAAATTCTTCTGGATTTTCTGACATTGGAAAGTGTCCAACATTTCTCATTACCTCAAAATATTCAGCTTTGATCAATTTAGAGAGTTCATAGCCCATCTCAGGTGTAGCAGATGCGTCATATTCACCATTGAGTAAATAAATAGGACAGTCCGAATTAATTAAAGTATCAGTTAACGCATTACGGAGATCACCATCAACAAAGTAGTAATTTAAATCACCTTTAAAAACACCTGGACCGCTTTGCATATAGTGCCACATCGTTTCCCAGCGTTCATGAGAGGGGGACTGTGGCGCAGTCATACCGGCCATCAATGCTCCTGCGATTTGCCCACCGTGTATATCTGGTCGATGCAAAACGTCTGACGGCGTTGCTTCTCCAAGGCTCCGGTCCTCGGCAAAAAGGGCAGATTGAAGACCAATAACAGCCTTGATTGATTTTCCATGATTTAATGCTAAATGTAATACTACTCGACCACCAATAGAACATCCCATTATGACTGGATTTTCAAGCTCTAAGGCACTCAAAAATGTCATGACGATACTCATGTAGGAATTGGTGGTTAGTTCATAAATACTTTTTTCGAATCCATGAGGAGGAGATGATTTTCCATGCCAAGGTAAGTCGAATGTAATCACGCGGAAGTTATTTGTAATTTCTTGGTCGTTTAATAGGTGCTGATATTGCCTGCTATCACTCCCTGCTGTGTGCAGACATACTAAAGGAACACCCTTTCCAGCTTCTTCGAAGTAAAGTCGATGGGGAGTTCCTTCTATAGTTAATTGTATATATTGTCCTTTTATATCTTCGATCTTTACCTGGGCAGGCCTTCTATAAGTGTTTTCATCTGATACTATATTGGAGAATAGCATTTCTAGGAGTAATAAGTGCTGGTTAAACTTTATTATATTTCCGGTTACAATCAGGTTTTGAGTTCTACGCATGGTTGAAAGGCATTGAAACCCAGGCGCCGCAGTTGCTTTTTTCAAGTTTAACCAAGCTTTTTTTGTGGCACTTAATGTGAAGTCATAATCTTTTGAATTGAGTGTTGGGGAAACCTCTATATCTCCGGAAATAATAGACAATTCAAAGGGGACGTCATCCGCTATTATTTTAATTATCAATGGTGAAAAACAGGAGTGTAACAATATATTTTTATTGGTCTTTGATTTCTCGACAATATAATCAAACATATCGTTCCCATTCTGATTAAGAATTCGATGGTTTGTTAGGCATAATTTTACTAGCTTTTTAATTGGGCAAGGTTCGTTATTATTCTATCGGGTTTTGCTGAAATACCTTCCGGCAATACCCCATACCCCCGTGGATCGCGCCAAATAGAAAATATTCCTAGTTTTTGGGGTGCAATAACCTCCCAGTCGATATTGTCACCAACCATCCAAGTTTCGGTGGCAGCAACATTTAATTTTTCCATTGCAATTTTATAGGCTTGTAACTCAGGCTTTCCAACACCTGCCTCACCCTCTATCTGAACATGAAGAAAATACTGTTCTAAATCAAATTTATTTATTTTTGCTCGCTGTGCCTCTGAAGCACCATTGGTTACTAGTGCGAGTTTAATTCCCTCTAGTTTAAGATTTTTTAGGGTGGAAATAGCGTCTGGGAACAGCGTGGTTTTATCAAACATAATGGCACCGCATCTATCGGCTATTAACCAACGAGTATTCCGATCATATCTCTCATCCGAGCCTATGGCGTTATCAAGGATTGTGAAACGCGCAGTTCTTATATCTAGTCTACCGCTCTTATGTCGATCGGGCACAGACCAAAAATCTGTTGCGGATCTATCTATTTTGCTTACTAGATCATCTATGTCTTTAGGCTTAGGAACTATGTGTACTTTTTTTTGTTTCCAGATATCTTGAATAGCTTCCTGCCAAAAGACAGTTCGGTGATGGTGGGGTGAAATAAGGGTGTCATCAAGATCGAATAATATAGCTTTAGGACGCATCACAGAAATCCATTAAATGTCGGTAATTGAGGGTGAAGTTTCGGAAAAACCATTTAATTGATTTATTGGCAAGGGGTCGAGCATTTTTCGAACCCTAAAAACTATATTTCCATCAATCTCGGTTCTATCTAATGTATTTTTAAATACATCACGCATACCTTTTTTCAATTTTAGTGGAAGAGGTTTGATTGTTTGAACCAATAGGTCAACCATTACGGAATTAACCCTTCCATCTATCTGTAATTCACCAATATTGTCGAGCTTTAGGTTTACAATAAAACGTGTTTTGCGAGATGAATTTTTATCTTTATCTGGAGAGTTTTTATCTTGATGAATGAATAACTGAATTTGGCTAAGTTGTTCATCACTCAACATTGGAAAAAAAAATGCTCTCCAGCCACTATCAGAAGGTTCGCTTGCTCGTTGCATTAGGAGGAAATCGTCATCTAACCCCCTTATTAAACCGGGCTGGGTTCTATTTATGATATTTCGATTTTCGTGACCTAGCCATAAACTTGGATTACTCATTCGAATTGCAGAAATGAATATTGCCATAGTAGCCGTTAGTTTTTGATTCGGTTTTCCAATTTGGTTGTTTGTAAAAGTAATTGCTTTGTTGGGGGACTTAATATTCAGGTCCGATATAAATGTTTCAAGACGCACCCAACCATTTATCAATTGCCCTATAGTTAGTGTTTTAGGAATTATATTTTTATTTATTCTGACAGGTAATGGTTCAATCAGTATTTTTGCACTTCTAGGGAGATCAGTTGTCCCCGATAGGGTCATCAACTTTTCTGACGTATCTAGTATGACTTTTCCATGAGGTGTTTTGCCAATCACTGTTCCAATGAAAACCGTATCTTTATTTGCAGTTATTGTAGTGTTGGGGGATGAGTTTGGACTGAGGAATTTTATGATGCGTACGTCTACATTTTTTTTTTCAGACGCAATATCCGTATTAATTCCGGTGTACTGTATTCTATTTTTCCCAGATATAATTTTCTCAAGAAAAGTGGTAATAGCGTGTTTTATTCCACTATGTTTAGTCGAATATTGTGCAGTATTCGTGGGATATAGCTGATTTAATGAATTAGGTGTTGGATTACCTGTTTTTGGCGAACTTTTATTTGCTTCGTTTGCTTCATGTTTCGTTTGATAAGGTGACTGAATATTCGATTTATTATTGTGTTGTTTCGTGTTCTCTATTGGTTTGGATTGCAAAGAGACTACAGGTAAAGATTTTGTAATTTGTTTAGTAGAATTGTTTATATTGATAATATGTCTAATGCTGTTTTTCGTGTTGTGATGAAAATTATTGGCAGGCGTCTGTGGATTTGTTTGTGTATTGGATTTTAAAAATAGGTTAGATGAATTTTTTTTTGAACTTTCCGTGTTTTGGATAGCGTTAAACTTTCTGATATCATTACTATCCCTCGGGGTAATTAGTTTTTTAGTGTTATTATCGGTTGAAGATAGAAAAGTATAGGGGTCTTTTTTATTATTTATTGTTTCCGGCAAACTAGTTAAAGTTGGAGGAAGCTGAGTTCCTTCTTTTGAAATAGCCAGCTTAGGGGCTCGAACTCCGTTATTGGAATTTTTATCGTTCTTGAAAAACCCAGTAAATATATTTGGCAGGGTAGGCAGTTGCTTAGTATTAGGCTGAGGATTACCAAAATCTTTTAGCATTAATCTTGCGTTTGATGGTTTTGTAATGACACTCGCTTCGACAACTAAGCCTTGGCGTAACCGAGGTAACGAAAATGTTTTTTCGCTTGTAAGTCTATTTTTTGCGATGGGCTTTATTTTAGCGTCTGGCTCCATCATTTGAATCGTCAGGTCAGTTTCATTAGAGTTCAATGAAAGGATAACAGGCATACCAATTCTAAATATTCGAGGGAGTTGGCTCGTTATTTTAGTGGCTATTTTTCTATCATTCACAGAAAAGACTATCTTCCCGTTATTCGATATTTCGGTCACCTGCGCTTTGATCGCTTGATTGGAAGAAACTAAGTTTAGATTTTCAAAACCAGACAGTATTCTGGCTGTGATTTGACCTTCTTTGAGGGTTGACGGAGGATTTGCCGCGGTTGGGAGGATGGAGCTCACTGCGCGATTAAGCGATCAAGTATTAAAATAGCATCTTCGGCGGCATTAGTCATTGGGTGGCGTGTGAGTAATGGGATTTGGCTACGTATGGCTTCATTCACCTTAGTGTCTCTGCGAATAGATCCCAAGAATGGTGGGGCATATTTTAGAAAACTTTCGCAAGCTTTTTTCAATGTTTCGTAGGTTCGTTGACCTTCGATATGACTTGCACAATTATTTATCACGAGTCTTATATCGGCGGATGGATTAGTTTGTATAGACAGTTTTATAAAGGCATAAGCATCAGTAAGCGATGTTGGTTCGGTATTTGCAATGACTATGATTGTAGCAGCTTTACCCGAAAGATTACGCACGGTACGGTCTATTCCCGCGCCGAGGTCCATAATAACTTTGTCGTAGTTTTTTGAGAACTCAACCAAATCGTCACCCAAATTTATTAATTGATTTGGAGGGAGTGCAGCAAGGTTTCCAGAACCTGAATGTCCGGCTAACACATCAAATTTTCCCTCTTCATATCTCGTCTTCGCTTGGTTCATTGTTAATTTTCCAGAAATCACACCTCCAATATCCCTTTGAGGCATTAATCCTAGCTGGATATCAACATTAGCCAGCCCAAGATCAGCATCAAAAAGCAGAACTCGGGAGTTTCTAAGTGCAAAAGCATGACTTAAAGTTATAGAAAACCATGTTTTCCCGACGCCACCTTTGCCAGATGCCACGGCTATTATATTATCGTTTTCCGGTCTGTTTACGCCATTCTGTTGCCGCATGGTGTTATCTATAGCCATCTCATCTCACCTCCCGATTAAGGTCTTTATTTATTCAATCGTGAACTTGTATTCCCCAGCAACAAACGTGCCAACGATACGGGGTTAATTGGTCGCAGGCCATCACTCACGCTTGGACCGACACCGACCCCGCAAACACTGAGTTTGCCTCCTGCTGCTGCGCTCAGAACTGATCCGTGTCGTCGTGCTACATCTATCCGTGTAACTATTAGGCTCTCTGCGCCCAATTCAGAGTACACTTCGGCTAAGTCATTTGCCTCTAGGGGATCAGTGCCGTCAGCTAGAAGCATTATAACTTTGGAGTCAATGGCTTCAATGAGGTCCTGTTGCCTTTTGAAATCGTTTGGTTTGAATGGATTGCCGCCAGCGCAATCTATTATCGTTTGATACTCTGAATTACCTGCCATAATAGCATCTTTTAATGAGGCTGGATTGCTTGCGCTCATCAAGTCTATTTTCAAGATTTTTGTGAAGGCCTCTAATTGTTCAAAACCACCAGCTCTAACCTTATCAGTGCTAATTACATTTACTTTCTTTCCTGCCATTACCGCTCTTGCAGCTAGTTTAGCTGTTGTCACTGTTTTTCCAGCCCCAGGTAGTCCAATTAACATATAAATACCTTGGGCTTCAGCACTTGGCAGTTGTTGAAAATTGAAAACTTGATCCATTGAAGTTGCAAGCGCTGTATCGACATCATCTATTGCCAATTGACCAATTATATCCATTATTTGACTAGATATTTTAGGTGGTGTTCCGTGTCGTGTTAGGGCTTCTGTAATTATATCAAAATCATTGGCTTCACTGACCGCATGTAAGTCGTTTGAATTAATTGAAAGTTCGTCTTTGTCTATGGCTGCCGTGACACAAACTCCAGAGCCATTATCCGCTTTTTTTGAGGATACAATAATTGCTTCTTCGCCAAAATGTTCTTTAACAATTTTTAAAGCCTCTGTCATAGATGGTGCAGAAAAGGTTTTTAAACGCATTGGCAAAATACCCGCTTGGTTGATTTGTGATGTACCATTATATTTGCCCTAGTGTTTTAATTTTAGCCTTTGGATGTATTTCATTCTGTGACATTATCTCAGTCTCGGGCCTGAAGCGTTCGACTATAGATCTGACGAAAGGCCTTATAGCTGGGGATGTTAGCATTACTGGGCTCTCTCCCTTTTCCGAATAATCGTCCATCACTGTTCTAACATTATTTATAAAGCTCTGAAGTTGGCTCGGAGCCATAGAAAGTTGGCGTTCTTCTCCGTTCTCTATAATAGATTCAGCAAAAACTTGTTCCCATTCCGTCGAAAGAGTCACAAGCGGTATGAAATTATTATCGGTAGAATTCTGTTCGCTAATTTGCCTCGCCAAGCGAGACCTTACGTGTTCTGTAATTTGTGTGGCATTGCGGGTGAATGCGCATGCCTCGGAAATTCCTTCAAGTATAGTCGGAAGGTCTCTTATTGAAATCCGTTCCCCCAGTAGGTTTTGCAAAACGCGTTGGACTCCACCAACGGAAATTTGATTAGGTATGACATCTGCCACTAACTTTTGGTGTTCAGTTGGTAATTCATCCAAAAGGTTTTGTGTTTCGGTATATGATAATAATTCTTGCATGTTATCTCTGATCAACTCGGTAATATGAGTAGTGATCACCGTGGCTGGGTCTACAACCGTATACCCTTTAAATGCGGCTTCCTCTCGATTTTCTGGATCAACCCACATAGCTGGAAGCCCAAATGTGGGTTCTATTGTATCGGTACCAGGTAGATCTATGGGATTCCCGGAAGAGTCCATAACTAAAAGACGGTTAGGTCTTATATCGCTACTACCAACTTCTATTTCCTTAATCCTAACAACATAAGTATTTGCTGGTAATTGAAGATTATCTTGAATACGAACTTGCGGCATAATAAATCCATTTTCGCTAGCGATTTGCCTGCGAAGTGCCTTTATTTGATCCGTTAACCTATAATTTTCCGTCTCCTCACTAACTAACGGCAATAATCCATACCCTAGCTCCAGCCGAACTAAATCTATATGGAGCGCTGACGATATTGGTTCTTCCGCGATTGGAGCGTTAGCGGCCTCTAAGAGTAGTTTCTCATTTTGAATTTCTTCGGCAGATTGAGCTCTAAAAAGAAAGTAACAGATTGTACCAATACAAATCGCTACCCCGATAAAAGGTATCATAGGTATACCCGGTAGTAATGAAAGCCCGACCATCAGAAAGGCGGAAAGCATTAACGCCTTAGGATATCCTCCTAATTGGCTGAAAACTGCTTTATCTGTTGAGCCTGTTGTTCCACTTTTTGTAACCAATAAGCCGGCCGCCGTAGAAACAATGAGGGCGGGAATTTGACTTACCAAGCCATCACCTACTGTTAAAAGTGTGTAAGTTTGTGATGCTTGTTTAAAAGTTAGGTCTTGCTGTGCAACTCCAATTATAATGCCGCCTAGGACGTTAATAAGAGTTATAAGCAACCCGGCCACAGCATCACCTCGAACAAATTTTGAGGCACCATCCATTGCCCCAAAAAAAGTGCTTTCTGAACTGAGATCTTCTCTTCGTTTTCTTGCTTCATCCTCGCTAATTAAACCCGATGATAAATCAGCATCTATAGCCATTTGCTTTCCAGGCATGGCATCTAGACTAAAACGAGCAGAAACTTCTGCGATACGGCCTGACCCTTTTGTGATTACTATAAAATTAACAATAATCAATATTGAAAAAACGATTACCCCGATTACAGGATTTCCGCTCATCATAAATTGTCCAAAGGCCTGGATTACCTGCCCGGCGGCATCGGTGCCAGTGTGGCCATCAGCTAAAATTAGGCGAGTAGAGGCCAAGTTAAGCGACAGCCTAAGCATTGTCGCGATAAGAAGTATCATGGGAAATGCATTGAAATCTAGCGGTTTATTAATGAACAAAACTGTCATCATAATTAATACTGAGAATGCTATGGAAATGCCTAATGAAAGGTCGAGCAACCACGTTGGCATAGGCAAAATTAGCACAGCCAGTATAGCAACAACCGCTAATGCAAGTGCTATATCGCTCCGCTTGGTGATTTTACCTAATAAACCAGCACCATAATTGTCGAAAGTGGTTTGCTGAGTTGATGCTGTTTCATTAGAGGTTTCGGACATTTTAAACAATTCTCATTCTTGAGACAAAAATTTTACTAGTTTTAGCATCTTGACTAATTGTAGAAAATAGTTTGAAAGTTGAAAGTATGTTTTTTGTTGCAACGTTATCAGAATACGTAATTTATACGTAGTTTAATAAACGAGTCTTCATTAAACCTTTTCCAAGTCTCCAGGTGATGGAACCTTTATCCCTTCATCTGAATATGCTTTAAGTTTGTTCCTTAAGGTACGAATTGATATTCCTAGTATTGTGGCTGCATGTGTTCTATTTCCAAGGCAATGATGTAGGGTATTAATGATTAATTTTTGTTCAACCTCTGCTACGGTTTTTCCAAGTAACTCATCACTATTGTCAGTGGTATCGCTACCTATTTCATTTTTTATTATTGGAGATGGAGCTGTTGCCGCCACCGCTGCTGAAGCTAATGGAGATACTGGAGATTGTCTTTCATTATTACCTCCTAAAAGGTTCTCCCCTGTCAGTAGAATAGCTGTGTCATCGATCTCATCTCCCGTAGCAAGCAGTACTGCTCGATGCATTGTATTTTCCAGCTCGCGCACATTACCCCTCCAATGATGCGCTTCGAGTCTCTTCATAGCTTGATCGTTTATGTGACGATTGGGGACGCAGTTTGCCTCAGCATATTTAATCGCAAAAAACTCTGCTAATACTCGTATATCGCCAGTTCGCTCTCGTAAGGCAGGTAGTTGAAGATTAAAGACATTTAGTCGAAAGTAGAGATCTTCACGAAATTTCTCATCCTGTACATGTTTTTCTAGGTCCCTGTTTGAGGTTGCGATTAATCGAATATTTATTTTGACGGGTTGTGATCCCCCAACTCGATCTATTTCACGTTCTTGGATAGCTCTTAATAATTTGGCTTGAAGACGAATATCCATTTCGCTAATTTCGTCTAAGAGTAAGGTGCCCCCGTCCGCTTCTTCAAACTTCCCAACCCTGCGAGCAACAGCCCCCGTAAATGCACCCTTCTCGTGGCCAAAAAGTTCAGATTCTAAAAGATTATCTGGTATTGCTGCGCAGTTGACGCTGACAAACTTTTGGCCCGAACGCTTGCTCTTGGAATGAATATATTTCGCTATGACTTCTTTGCCGGTTCCAGACTCGCCCGTTATGAGTACGCTGGCTTCAGAAGGAGCGATTTGGGCGGCTAATTTCAACGTTCCTGCCATTAATGGGTCGTTGAATATTACTGATGTTTGTTCTTCTGATACAGCCTGAAGAACCGCTGCAATCATCTCTGGGTTTGGTGGCAAAGGAATGTACTCTTTTGCCCCTGCTTTAATGGCGGCAACCGCCGCATCAGGATCATTACTAATTCCGCAAGCTACCACTGATGTGTTTAGACGCTCTTCTTTCATGCTTTTCATGAATTTGGCTATAGAAAGCTTTATATCAATCATCACCAAATCAGCACCTTGCCCACTTCGGAGAGAGTGCAATCCAGCGTCAACGCTGTCTACTTGAGATACTGTTGCACCGCGTGATATGGCAATTTGGCCAGCGGCGCTGATATGTCCTTCAAGCATACCGACTATTAGCAACCGCATTTTATTCTCCTTTGTCTCCGGTTAAACGGGGTGTCTAAAGTTTGACCAACCGTTTATCACTATGTCTTTAAATAGGACTTAACGCCCAAGTAAGTTTTTAATGAATGAACATTTTCTTGTTTGCTGATTGATATTGCCCCAGTTATATAAATATCCAAGACTGTAATTTGTTTCCGAATTTGGTTTTCTAATTTTGCCGATATTGGCGCAAAGACCATATATGCTAATACGGCCCCGTAGAATGTAGTGAGAAGCGCTACTGCCATCGCTGGACCGATTTGGTCGGGAGAATCTAAATTTCCCAAAAGTTGTATCAAACCGACAAGCGTACCAATTAATCCCATAGAGGGAGCAATTTCAGCAGCTTTTTTGAGAACGGCAACACTTTTTTGTTTTTGCTCGGCTATCGACAAGATTTCATTTCTTAAGGTATTTTCTAGGATAATACTATCGTTTCCATCAACGACTAACGCGATTGATTTTTGAAGAAACGGTTTATCCTCCAAAACTTCATTTAATTCATCGAGGGCTAATATACCTCGGTCCTTTCCTACTTGCGCCAGACTGATTACGTCATTTATTGCGTTAGTCTTAGAATACCGTGTTGAATAAAATATCTCGGAGGCGTGGATTAAAGTTCGTTGTATCTCTCTGAAATTAAATGAGACCATGGTTATGGAAATAGTTCCAAACATAACAATCAAAACTGCCGGAACGTTATAGAAAGACGCTATTGACCCACCAATTAATAATGCGCCGAATATAAGTAAAAATGCAGAAATCAAACCAAAAATTAATGCAAAATCAAAATTTTTTTTCTTAATAGAAAGAGAATCTATTTTCAGAGTAGACACTTTTTCTCCTCTTTCCTTAAAGTTTCAAATTGTAAATCGAACATGATTCTTTCTTTGGATATTTATCTATAATCTAGGTTCGATCCGACTTAATGATCTCTGTCATTGTGACACCTAGTCTTTCATCAACTATAACAACCTCACCTCGTGCGACTAATCTATTGTTTACGTAGATATCTATGGCCTCTCCAACCTTTCTGTCGAGTTCAACCACCGCGCCTCTTCCAAGTTTTAGTAGTTGGCTCACTTGCATAGTCTGCTTACCAAGAACAGCTGATACTTGGACGGGAATGTCATAGACAGCTTCCAATTCCCGCGAGGTTATTTCGGTTTGTTCATCTTCTGCAAAAACTTCTTCAATATCTTCCTCTTTGCTATCAGTAGCTTCAACTTGATCTTCTTCTAGGTCATCGAGGTTTAGATCGGTATCGTCTGCCATTATCAACTCCTATATTTTCGTGAACGAATATAATCATCACTCGCAAGCTTCATTATTTTGACCTCCTAGGCCCGCATCTTTTGTGGATAATGCTTCTGTCTCTGTGATCACACGATCCACTATTTTATCAATTTGGTCCCAAGTGGTTGACATGGATCGTTCCATTTCTCCAGAATCCCATTTAATTCTGCAATCGTCTCCAACTAACTCGTTGTTAACAATCAAAATGACTTGGCCATTAAAATGAGCACGCGAAGTGATTAAATCTATTTTTTCCTGGATGGGGTTTTTTAAATGTTGGGAGATCTGTATCAGGACTTTTGGCTGATCATTTATAAATTCAAAAGCGTGCGCAATGGTGCGTTCGACCTCGTTCAATTCACCATTTCTTGTCAATTGAGGGGCTAATTTTTTCATAATTGCATGGGCTAATCTCAAGGTGTCTTTGTTCATAACCTCTGTCCATTTTTTATGAACCTGCATTAAACTTTCCAATTTCAGAGAGATAGTATTCAGTGATGAAGTGATTTCACGCTCTATTCCGCTCATAACCTCGGCTTTACCCTCCTGAATTCCTTGCTTTAAGGCGATTTGTTTGGCCATATTCAAGTCTTCTTCTGAGAATGTCGGTGCATCTTCTACCGAAAGCTTTTCCTCTTGTTTCAAAAGATCTTTCTTATTATCTTTCGTGTTTTTCGTTTCTTCCTCATCGAACATCGTATTAAAAAGGTATTTGTCCATTTCAAACAGCTCGATCAATAGTCACATCTTAAGCGCATCATTTTAATCGGTTCCTTGATACATCCAGTTTCTTACTATCGCGATCGCTTCCTCTGGATGCTTATCAACAATCTCTCCTATTTGTTTCAAGGATGATGCTCTTACACGTCCTTCGACTTGGTTAATGTCAATCATTTGGTCCAATAAGGATTCGTCAGCCTCGTCCTCCACCTCGTCTTCTTCCAATAATTCTGCCATATCAGCGGTCGCTTCAGGTCCAGTAAGCTGGGCAAGTGCCACGCCTTCGCCATCCCCTATCATTCCTCCTGGCCCACCTGCGAATGCTGTTGGCATTGATTCAAATAAACGCGTTAATACTGGCCGGACCACCAAAAGAATTACCAGTAAACCGACAACAGCTAGCACCAAAACTTCCGCTAACTGCATAAAGTCCTCTTTAGATATGCCTAAAAATATTGATCCATCATCAAATTCCAGAGGTTCTAGTTTTACGAATTGCATATTTACAATTTCCACACTATCACCTCGCTGCGGGTTGAACCCAACCGCTGATTTAACGAGAGTTTCTAATTGGGCCAATTCGTCTGGCGGACGTGGCTGCCATACTTTATCACCATTATCATTTTCAACATAACGACCGTCTACTAAAACAGCCACTGACAGTCGCTTGATTTTGCCAGATTCTTTAATTCTATTCCGAATGGTCTTTGTAATTTCAAAATTTACTGTTTCTTCCGTTCTGGAAACTTGGCTGGCAGCTGAATTGCCGGCTCCCGCAGCAGTGGCTTCGTCCTCTGGCAGGTTATTCTGGACAGTTACTGTTTCCGGGTCATCATTTTCTGAACTACTTTCATTTTCTTGAACAGTTTGTGTTGAACGGGCTACTTGACTGTCCGGGTCGAAGATTTCAGCATTTTCAACGACCCTATCGTAATCTATATCGGCATTTATCTCCGCTCGCACTCTATTTAGACCAACAGTTCGCTCTAGCAGTTCAATGATAGCTTGCCGCATCTTACTTTCAAAACCAGCACGCATTTCTGCTACACTTCCTGCCGCAGTAGCTGTGCTGTCACCCTGGCCCCTCGCTAAAAGCTGACCTCTATCATCTAAAATAGAGATTTTATCGGGGTTCATTTCAGGTACAGCTGCCGCAACAAGATGTTGGATCGCTTGAACTTGCTCTTTGCCTAATCGTCCGGATCCCTGCACCTGCAAAACCACTGACGCACTGGCTTTTTGCCGCTCCCTGCTAAAAAGTTCTCGCCTTGGCATCACTAGATGAACGCGGGCACCTCTTACATTTTTCATTGCCCCGATTGTTCTTGCTAATTCACCTTCAAGGGCCCTTAGCAAATTTACGTTCTGAACAAAGTTTGTTGTTCCTATACCTTGATTAGAGTCAAAAATTTCATAGCCTACTGAACCACCACCGGGAAGGCCCTGTTCGGCCAAAGACACTCGCAGTTGGAGTACCTCGTCCCCCGGGACATAAATTTGCTTTCCTCCAGCTTTTATGTCGTAGGGTATATTTTTCGCGTCTAGGGTTTGAATTATCTGCCCGCTATCTTGTGGGTCGAGATCGCCGTAGAGTAGAGCCATCCCTCCTGAACTAAGTCTGGAGCTAAGGAAAATAAAAAAACCCAAAACAGCGAAGGCGGTCGCTAATAAGGCCGCAACCCTAACAGGCCCTAAATTTCTTAAAAGT
>QBVV01000060.1 GCA_003284265.1 SAR116 cluster bacterium AG-313-A07 | reverse complement strand
GCCAAATGCTTTAATATATGGAGCACGTTATGACAAAGTTATGGAAGACTTTGGCGGAAAAGGTATCTTTGTCGAAGATCCGAAGGATATACCTGCTGCTCTCGAAGCGGCCATGGCATTTCCAGGGCCTGCCTTAGTGAATATTGTCATTTCACAAAATTCATCTAGAAAACCTCAACAGTTTACGTGGCACGCGTAAAGAGCAATAGTAAAATGGACAAACGACATTTATGGTGTCGTTTGTCCTAACTTTCTCAGACAGGTAATTACTATTTGAAAAATGATCTTTATACTTTTCTAACTCGTAAAACAGAGGTCTTTTGGTAATTTAAAGCCGACGTTATGGGTGGTCTATGGCCAAGAAAAGTATAGCAATAATAGGTGCGGGGCTTTCTGGCTTAACGGTATTTCATAAACTCAAAAACGCAGCCGATATTACTATCTTTGAAAAATCGACAAAAGTGGGCGGTCGAATTAGTACTCGGGTAAATGGTAATTTTGAGTTTGATCATGGAGCTCAATTTTTTACCGCAAAAGATAAGAATTTCCGATTATTTTTGGAGCCATTTATTGAACGTGAAGTCGTTAAGCTATGGAATGCTCGTTTTGCTGAGATTAATGGTAGCCAAATAGAGTTTCAGAGTAAGTGGGGATCGGAGTTCCCTCACTATATTGGAGCTCCCGCTATGAACAGTTTTCTTGATAGTTTATCTCGTAATGCCCAAATAATATTTGAGAAAAAAGTTGAGAGGATTAAACACTACGACGATTTATGGGAGCTATATGACAATGATCATAACTCGTTAGGTTGTTATGATTGGGTGATATCTGCAGTGCCGGCACCGCAAACGAGTGAAATTTTTCCAAGGGTTTTTAACTTCTGGGATATTTTAAGTGAAATTAAGATGTCTTCTTGTTTCTCGTTAATGGTTGGTTTTAGAGAGCCGATTGAATTAGGGTTTGACGCTGCGATTGTAAACAATAGTGATATCAGTTGGATATCGCTTAATTCATCGAAGCCAGACAGGATGGGAAATCCATCCGTTTTGGTTCATTCATCAAATAAGTGGGCTGATAAAAACATAGACATTGAGCCTGAGAAGGCCTCGCATCATTTGCTGGATACCCTATCAAACACAATTGATCTACCATTTGATAACCTGGCTTTTAAGGACCTTAAATTCTGGCGTTATGCTAATGTCTCAAAGCAGAATAAAAATCAAATATTTCTAGATGTAGCAAATAGATTAGGAGCTTGTGGAGATTGGTGCATTAAGGGAAGAGTAGAGGCGGCTTTTCAAAGTGGAGAGATAATTGCGAAGGAGCTGTTCCACTACCTAAAAGAAAGATAGTGAAAGCTATTGCTAGCTCTATAAAGTTTAATATGATGATTTTTTATAGGGGGACAATACGTTCCTTTTTGTGCCAACGATGAATAACGTTTTGATTTTAACTAGGATAAAGCACTGATTATGGATCCACTAACATTTCACACAAAATTCTCTGTTGAAGATTTTGATTCTCAATACAACCTCCGATCAAAAAGACCAGATTATGAAAGTACGGTTATACCAGAATGGATTGAGCGTAGTGGTAAAGTGCGTAGTGATTTTTCGGGTATGCTGGATATCCGATATGGCGCGGGACAGAAGCAACAACTTGATTTATTTAGAGTTAGTAAAAAAGATGCACCTACACTGGTTTATTTTCACGGTGGATACTGGCAAAGAGGTGATAAATCCATTTACAGTTTTCTTGCGCCCTCTTTTAATTCGAGAGAGATTAATTTTGTTGCTGTCGGTTACGACCTATGTCCTGCTGTTACAATCACAGAAATTTCGGCTCAGGCACGAGAGGCATTAAAATTTATTTGGCAAAGTTCAAATATGCTTGGCATAAACCGAAACTTTTTAACAGTAATGGGGCATTCTGCAGGCGGCCATATTACTCAAATGATGATGGGAACAAATTGGCCAGCTTATTCAAATGATCTGCCGACCGATCTTATAAAGGCCGGTGTTCCAATTTCACCTCTGAGTCTTCTAGAGCCGGTTCGTCTTACCGAGGCACTTAATGTGGGAATACGTATGGATGCTAAGGAAGCTGAATCGGAAAGCCCTATGATAAATCATCCTCCATCCACGGATGCACCCCAATTAGTTGTTGTAGGTGGAGACGAAACCGAGGAGTTCCATCGTCAGGCAAATATGTATGTCGAAGCGTTCAGTACCCAGAAAAGATTAATTGAAATGTACACGGTTCCGGGTGTGGACCATTTTGATGAATTAAATATTCTAGCTGACAAGGACAGTGAATTTTTTTCGAAAATAATTAAGCTTATGCGCTCAACAGTGAATGCCAGAAAATAATAAGCATCATATACCGTTAATTCACACCTCTTAAATGCTAGACGATCAACTTAAGTCAAGTTGTTTGTATCCACCTTTGGCGATAGCATCGCAATGTTGCCTAAACGCAGGGTGACCGCCACTATAGCGCATTATTCTAGGGGCCTCTTTACCTTTAACGTTTTTGTTTACGCCGGTCATCCAGGAGCCAATTTCATTTTGAAGTAAGCCTTCTCCTAGCCCAAGAACATAATCAGTCCAGTCCTTCACACCCTGTGTCGTCGCCTTAACCTCCGTTATATTTTTTTCATGCGCATATTGAATAATACCTGCTATCCATTCAACACTATATTCCGCGGTCCGTGTGTAATTACCTAATCCGGCATGAGGTCCCATCGACATCAACATGTTTGGAAAGTCTTGAACAAATACGCCCAGATAAGTTTGTGGTCCATCCTCCCATGCGTTCTTCAGTTTTTTCCCTTCAAGCCCTTGAATATCTATGCGATCAAACGAACCTGTAATAGCGTCAAAACCTGTTGCATAGATAATCATGTCGAGTTGATGTTCGCACTCGGTTGTTTGTATACCATTTTGTGTGATCTTTTGAATGGGTGTATCATTAATATCAATGAGTTCTACATTACTTTGATTGTAAACTTCGTAGTAATTGGTTTCCAGAGGAACACGTCGTGTCCCAAAACCATGATTTTTTGGTATTAATTTTTCTGCCGTAATAGGATCATTGACCCTTTGGCGTATTTTTTTCGCTATAAATTCGCTTGCGAGGGCATTAGCTTCTCGATCATTGAGCATATCATTAAAATTACCCTGCCAAATTCCAAAACCCGGGCTCGCATAAAGTTTCTCCCAGAATTTTTCCCGTTCATCCGGTGGAGTATCTAACGTGTTTCTTGGGTCGGTTGAATGAATATAGCAGCCTGGTGTTTCTCTGCACCGTGCAAGAATTTCTTTGTATCTCGAGCGTATTTCATCCATTTCTTTTTTCGATATTTTATCATTGTGTAATGGAGCACACCAATTTGGACTACGTTGAAAAACTTTAAGATTTCCAGCATTTTTTGCAATTTCTTGGATGGTTTGTATTGCTGTTGCACCCGTTCCAATTATACCAATCCGCTTTCCTTCAAAGTTTATTTTCTCTTTAGGCCAATGATAAGTATGGAACCAACGTCCTTTAAAAGTGTCTATACCTTTGATTGTTGGCATCGTTGGAGCTGATAATATTCCAATGGCTGTGATCAAAAATCTTGACGTGTAACGGGCTCCATCTTCCAGTGTTAGAGACCAACAACGCTCTTGTTCTAAATAATGGGCGGTTATCACCTTCGAATTAAATTGAATATCGTCCCGTAAATTAAATTTGTCCGCCACGAAATTTAGATACCGTTCGTTCTCTGGTTGAGATGAAAAGTGCTCCTTCCAATCCCATTCTTCCATGAGTTCTTTCGAGAATGAATATCCATAAGTCCAACTTTCTGAGTCAAAACGTGCCCCTGGATATCTATTCCAATACCAGGTGCCCCCGACGCCGCTTCCAGCCTCAAAACTTTTAACACTAAGGCCTAACTGACGCATTAAATGAAGTTGGTATAGACCCGCAACCCCGGCACCGATGATTATGACATCATAGTCCAAATGCACATTTTCTAGTTCTTTTGGGGTAGGCGACACCATTTTATTCATGCAAATTTTCCTTTTATTTCCAATATTGTCTATTCATCTTTAATTACTGATAAATATAAACCTAAATCCCGCCTAGTGGTAAAAAAACCTGGTTATGTTAGCAGCTCTTTGAAAATTCGTATCCGCCTTTTTCACCAAAATGATATTAACCTAGAAAGTAATTCAAAATTATAAGGGAAAATATAAAATTCAATTGGACTCAAGAGTGAGCCATTTCTTAATTGCCTCAATTTGTTCTAATCGTCGCCGACGCAGATCATTTGCCTGTTGTATGAGGTCGAATGTATACGCAACTTCCTCGACCCCAAAATATTCTGAAGTATCAAGTATTTTAAGGGCTTCATGGAAATATTGTTCTCCAAATTCGTCATAATGGTTTGTGGCTATATTTTGAAAGTCTATATCTACTTCTTTTGAGGTGAACCGGGTTCTTCCTTGTTCATAAGTTAGTATGTCAGAGTATTTAACCGGAAATAGTTTAGGGTAATTGGCACTCATTTTTTTTAATTCAATCAAAAATAATAGGTAATTTACTTTGTTAGTGTCTCTGGCAACTACTTCCTCAATTGCTTCGAATGATAAATTATTCAAAATGTCAAAAGTCTGGTCATAGAAGTCAAAGCAAAAGGCAATAAAAGCCTGCTTAAGTTGGCTTGTTATTTTCTCTTCAATGGCATCATAAAAGGATAGTTTGCGGAGAAATAATGCTTCGCCACTTTGTGTGAAGCCTTTGCCTCTCAATCCTACCGGCGCACGATGAGAGTTGGATTCTGTGTTGAATATCTCTAGAGATGCTAAATCAAATCCAATTTCATTAAGGTACTCGGTTATTTCCCCAAATAAGGGTTGTCTTTCATAGATTTGAGTGAATGAGACTTCGGTTGCGATTGCTACGACAGTATTTTGAATTGCAATTTTACCACCTTTTAAAATTTCTAATTCACTGCCTTGTGTGTCTAGAGAAAGAAAATCGGGGGATGGAGTATTTTTACTTTTCTCACGTTTGATGACTTCGTCCAATGTTACCGTGTCTAGCGTTAACGTTTCGGCAAGTGATAAAGCTTTGGGGTCTGTATCCCATCCAAACTGGCGATCAAAAGAATATGTCCGCGTCTGTTCAGCTTTTAATGGGTAAAGTGAACTAAAATATCGATTACTATAAATATAAAAATCTCTCTTTCCAGCCTGTCCGCTTAAGCAGTCAGGCAGTATAATCGTTTTTGATGGCAAATGATGTGTATTCTTTTTTATTCCAGAGATCGCCGATTCGTCTGCCTCATATAAGACACTTATTATATCCTTTTCAAAATATTTCAGGGAAGGGAAGGTTCTCGTTCCTGCTCTTCCACCAACATGGTGCGTAGTTAGTACAGTAGTTGTCATAACGTTGTATCCGTTAAATCAAAAATAATTAGATTAAGCACAATTATAAGAAGTCCAATGAGCATTTTTACGAATATACTTAAAAGCGTTTAGCCAATTTGAGTTTACTCAAATTACCCCAATATTTTTAAGTTCTTTAAGAGCTTCCTCTGACAAACCAAGCTCTTGACTATAAATTGAATTATTATCCTGACCGAGATCCGGACCAAGAGAATCCACAGCTCCGGGACTATCAGACAGCCCTGGGATAACGTTTGGTACCGTGATTTCTCCTAAATCAGGAACGTTAATATTCGTCATGACCTGTCGTTGTTTAAAATGGGAATCTTGGAAAATATCTGAGATTGAGTTGATAGCTCCGGCGGGGACATCACTTTCCGTACAAACCTGTATTAAGTCGTTCCGTGAAAACGATCGAGTCCATTTTTCAACCTCCGACAGTACAATTTCCCTGTTTGCGAGACGGGTACTTTGAGATCCGAATTTCTTGAGTAAATCGGGGCGTTTCATCGCCGACGTTAACCGTTCAAACATTTTGTCAGTGGTGCACGCAATAGCGATAAACTTATCATCTTTGCATGGGAAATGACCATGGGGACAAGCATTTAGCGTGCCGGTGCCTTCAGGTTCCCTTACAAACCCATCAAAGGAATACCTGGGAGCAATTTCGTCTAGAATTCTAAATACACTTTCAAAGAGGGCGCAATCTATTACCTGTCCTTTCCCGGTTTTTTCACGATGGCGTAAAGCCATCATTATTCCAATACAGCCATTCATTCCGGTCATATAATCCCCCAGGGATGTCGATCCCGGTGTTACTGGTATTTCTCCCGGTATTCCAGATAGATACGTTAGGCCACCAAAGGCATGCGCGATTCTTGCAAAGCCGGGTCTGTCTTTATAAGGACCTGTTTGCCCGTACCCTGAAATTCTTAATAAAATTAATCTTGGGTTTATTTTAGAGAGTTCTTCATAACCAAGTCCCCATTTTTCCAATGTGCCAGGTCTAAAGTTCTCGCAGATGACATCGCAGTTTTGAGCTAATTTTTTCAGTATTTCAGCGCCTTCAGGCTTGCTTAAATTCAATGTAATAGATCGTTTGTTGCGCGCTTCATTTAGCCATGCTAGGGATTGATTTGGTAGATCAGTTTTTGTTCCAAACTGTCGCAATGGATCCCCACCATTGGGATGTTCTATTTTTATCACATCCGCCCCAAATTCTCCCATTAGTGTTGCGGCGTAGGGAGCTGCTATAAAGCACGCTATATCTAAAACCCTGATGCCTGTAAGAGGTTTTTCATTTTCAACCATTCTACATTTCCCCTCTATTATTAAATTATTGTCATTAAACACACCATGGTTACTGCATTAACTTTATATACATTTACATAGTTCTGAACGGCATGCACAGTTTAGATGGGAAAGATCTGTTCTGGATACCTAGCTGTGTTTGGGTAAATTGCAGTTTCTTATAAAACACCCGCCTGTTCAGCCTTTCCTCGTAATTTTTCCGCTGATTTAATAGCGTCGGTGATAAATCGATCGTGTGTACCGGATCCCACTATATCCAACTCATCTTTTACTAATATTTCAAAAACAACACGTCTTCTATCTAAAGCCTTAACGGTAGCAGTAATTTCCACTGACATATTCAATAGGGTTGCACCTAAGTGAGAAATATTTACTTGAGTGCCGACAGAGTCTTCGTTGTCGTCAGCAAATTGCAATATATAATCCTTGCAGGTACGCTCAATATCTCTAATCATTTCAGGTGTAGCGTATACGTCGAACTCGCCGCCGGCGACCGAAATAGTCCTTGACTTATCAATTGTTACGCTTCGGGATATCTCGTTACCTTCTTTAAACGATTTTTTCATTTTTTTATGCCTTAACGCTAAACTGTTTATAAATTACGCGATCAAATATTTATTATTACTGCTCACTCACAATCATAGTAAATTTATTGGACGGCAAAAGCCGCCAAAATCAAACTATCACTAGCTGTTATTTTCCTGAGTATAGTATTGCTATCTGGTTATTATGATTCCCATTATTGTAAAAATTAATAAAATAGTTTCAAAGCCTCATTTCTTGTTGGCAAGGTCACGTAGCATTGGGCCGCCTTCTGTTAAGGCATGCATCCCAAGGACGCTAACACACTGAAAAACCTCCATTATTTCTTCTTTGCTGGCACCATGCTTGAGTGCGTTCCTTATATGAATTCGGGCTCCTTCCTTATGTAGATGTGTTGTGGCCGTATCGATCGCTATATAAATAAATTCTTTGACTTTCGGCTCTAATGTTCCTGAGTTCCATGGAACCGAGGAAAAATCGAGATAACATTCAAAAAAATCTGGACTTAACCGTAGCATATCATCCCAAAATGGGCTCCAATAACCCCGATTTTTTTTGAAAGTTTCTTTCAGCCCCTTTTCGTATTCCCCATATTCTATTTCGTCTATTTCGTCACTACGCCCTAAGTTCCGCAGTTCTTCGATTAAAATGGGAACTCCGAGTGTACAGGTATGTATCCCGAGCACACTTGTTAATTCTAGGACCTCCATTATTTCATCGCGTGTGGCACCCAGGGCAAGGGCATTCTCCATGTGTAATTTCAGCCCCGGTAAATAAAGGTGTGTTGTTGAAGCATCAATGGCTATATAAATAAATTCACGTATTTTGGGGGATAAAGCATTATTTTTAGATGGTATTGATGAAAACTTTGAATAGGCGGAAAAAAATGCCTCATCAAGCTCTAGAACATCGTCCCAAAACGAGCTCCAATAACCCCGGTTTTCTATGAATTCTGCTTTTAATTTTTTTTTAGTTTCATCCATCATTTTATATTCTCCCTATTTAAAACGTTAAATCCGAAGACTAGAGTCGAAATATTAACTGCTAAGAATTTTTTTGTGGGACCGTGCGATACCAAAAATTAGAGAGTAGTGTTACTTGATTTTTCTAAATTCCAGATTGTTAAGAGGTCCTATTTCAGTTTGTCCTAAGTATATGGTCTGCGATCTTTTCTGCTGTCATGATGGTTGGTAAATTGGTATTGGCACAAGGGACAACTGGGAAGATTGACGCGTCCACTACCCTTAACCCCGCAATGCCACGAACACGACCTTGGTTATCTGTGACAGCCATCGGATCACTTTCTGCCCCCATTCGACAGGTACAGGATGCATGCCAAACGCCAACTGCGGCTCTGCGGATAAATGCTTCGGCGGCATCATCATCGTTGCAGATTTCTTCTAAGCTACAGCCTTCCATAAGAAAATTTTCAATAAGGTAATCGCGCAGAAATTTTGGTCCATCGAGAAGGCGGGCTGCGACCCCTGTTAGGATTTTATTTTTTGTTGTAATGGCACCGACTTGTCGAACTTTATCGGAATAAGCCGCTGGAAAGGGATTACTGGTTACCGCTTGCATCGCTGGATCTGAATATAACGGCGCTAGCCGCCGGATAGCATCCATTAAACGGTCAAGATCCCTCTTGTCCGAAAGAAGATTAAAATCAACTGAAGGCTCATCAGTCCAATGTGGTGAATTTAATTTGACTTCGCCAGTCTCAGAAAATGTCTTGTTCACAAAAACGAGAAAAGCACCGATCTGTTCGCCCACTTTATGCCAAGAGTTTTTGGACGTTCCTACTACAAACATGTCGCCTGCGGGAGCTTCTCCTATTCCCGATGAATAACGTATTGCGAGGTTCATATGACGGCGTGTTAATTCGTTTCTTACTCGGGCGGATGGTTTTAGAAACGAAGCTAAAGCTATTGACGGATGGTCCATTAATCGTTGACCAACACCAGGGAGTGATTGGCGAATTGAAATTCCCATTTCACGCAGATGGCCCTCCGGTCCGATTCCAGCTCTCATTAAATGTGCAGGAGAATGTATTGCTCCTGATGATAGAATAATTTCGTGCCCTTTAAATTCTTCCGATTTTCCGTTTACAAGAGCTTTAACGCCGATACAGACATTGTCCTCAAAAAGTAGTTCAGTCACAGATGTTCGAGTAGAAATATGCAGATTATCTCGGCTTCGAATATCTGCTGTAAGATATCCGATTGATGCGGAAACACGTTGTTCGTCCATATTCGATATTGTTATTGGAAAAAAACCATCTTCAAAAAAGCCATTTTGATCTGGGAGATAATTATAGTTCGCGCGTTTTAATGTTTCATAGAGGGCCTTGGAGTGACCCGTCCAATGTTTTTCTGGAACGCGACGCACTGGGATTGGTCCTTCGCTCCCGTGCCACTTGTCATTAAAATCGAGATCTGTTTCTAACTTTTTAAAGTATGGGAGTACATTATCCCAATTCCAGCCATCGGCACCTCGGTTTTCCCATTCGTTATAATCGCTGGGTGCCCCTCTGTTGGCCATCTGTCCATTAATTGACGAACCTCCACCTAAGACGCGAGCCTGTTCATATTTTCGTAAAGGGGGTTTTGGTGCATCTTTATCATTATGAGAAATCACTTCTGTCGTGACTTTTAAATCAGTCCATATAAACCGGTCGTTTAGATAGGCGGTACCGGGATAGGAATCAAGGATCTCGGAAGGCACCTTGCCCGGCGGTGTATCTTCTCCAGCTTCACAGACCAAAACTTTGTTTCTAGGGTTTTTTGAAAGTCGATTTGCTAATACACTGCCAGCGGATCCTCCTCCAACAATTATATAATCGAATTCCATATCAATCTCCCATTAGATTACAAACTCAGTGTGTTTTTTTAATATATTTATTAATCCTGAATGTTAACAGTTAGGCGCATAGAACATAGACCCTTCTAGTCTTACGACCTATTGTATAATCCTGACGATCGTATTATTTGCAGACAAGTTATTCAAAAGTAGAAAAAATTCATCACTATCTTGATCAATCTGAACGGCTTCACCTAGGAGTTTTTTCTAATCAAAGAGCAATTGAGTGAGCTCTTTCAAATCAAATTTAAATTAAATATTGTAATAGTTGACAAGAAAGAACATTGGAGAACTGACTTGGCTAAGGTCGTAATAATTGGTGGAGGCATTATCGGTTCTAGTCTGGCGTGGCAGCTAGCTAAGGCTGGACTGTCTAATGAACTGATCGTTGTGGAGCCCGATCCATCTTATGAATATGCGGCGACACCTCGAGCAGTAGGAGGTATTCGGTTTGTCCAGGGTCTACTGGAAAATCTCGAGATGTCATTATACGGAAGGACAGTTTTTGAAAATTTTTCAGAATCCCTTGATATAAAGGATGATACAACAGATTTAAATTTTCGGGAATGTGGTTACTTGTTCCTAGGGGCCGCTGGTTCTGGAAGTGAATTTGAAAAAAATCATAAGATGCTGACGGGTGCAGGTGCGGATATTGAACTACTTGATCAAGCTGAGCTGAAAAACCTTCTTCCTAATTTTGATTTTAACGATGTAGAGATTTCATTGTACTCGCCTCGAGATGCTAGAATAGACCCTTATTCAGCATTGCACGGGTATAGAAGGTCGGCTTTAGAACTCGGGGTTCAATACAAAAAGGATAAAGTGACGGGGATTAATCATAATAAATCAAAGATTGAGAGTGTTAATCTTGAGTCTGGCGAAACAATCTCAGTTGAATTAGTCGTTAATGCGGCAAATTGCTGGGCTCCTGGAATTTGTGAGTTGGTTGGTATGAAGATCCCTGTAATGCCAGTCCGACGACAAACATTCTTTTTTGATATGCAACAGGAAATTGGTTTTTGCCCAGCTATTAGAGACTATAACGGACTAAGCTTTCGCCCTGACAGTTCAGGTTTTATCGCTGGTAAAACAGCAGCCGGAGGTGAAACGGGTTTTAATTGGAATTTAAATCACCTGGAGTTTGAGCAGGAACTTTGGCCATTAATGGCCCGACGCAGCAAAGCCTTTGAAGCCATAAAGTATAAAGGAGGGTGGGTCGGTCACTACGACCAGAATTTAATGGATGGTAATCCGATACTTGGACATTGGTCCGGAGGCCTTTCTAACTTTATTGTAGCGGCCGGTTTCTCAGGGCATGGATTGCAACATGCCCCTGCAGTGTCACTGGGACTATCTGAATTAATTTTACATGGAGGGTTTCGTACTTTTGATTTGTCATTATTTTCTTATGATAGGGTCATCGATAACGCCCCCATTAGCGACTCTGGACCAACACCGTAACGTAATTATGAAAATACGGTCAGTAAAAAGTAGGCGCTTGTTCAGCGTTTAAATGTAACCGTATCTTCTAGGCGAGCTCGCTCGGTGTGTGCGTTATTAACTTTCATGGAAGTGTCTTCGTAACCAAAGCTTAGACCAAAGAGCACTTTCACTTCGGGACCTAGGCCAAATGCTTCCCGAACAAGATCGGGATGATGCCCCATGGTGCCTTGTGCGCAAGACGCAAGGCCATTAGCTGTCATTGCAAGCATCAACGTTTGTGCGTACATACCTACGTCCCACGCTCTACTTAACCCAAAAGCTTCATCCATGCATAAAAAGGCTACATGCGGCGCATTAAAAAGTTCAAAGTTTCTGAAGGCAGCTGCATTTCGAGCTTCTTTATCATCCCAAGCTATATCCATCGCGCGGTAAAGCACAGCAGCACATTCTCTCCGGCGATCTTTCCAGATTTGCCCGATAGATTTAGGGAGCTCTTTATGGTCTTGGTTCGGCTTTGATCCATTTTTTACCGCTGTCATCATCTGTTCACGCAACGTGTCTCTTGTTGCTCCAGAGGCGACATAAGTTTGCCATGGTTGCATATTTGTTCCTGAAGGTGACCAGCGAGCAAGGTCAAAGACTTTGTTGAGTACTTCTTGAGGGACTTCTCTATTTTGAAATCCACGAACGGAACGACGAGACTTGACTGCCGTTTCAAAAGACATTTCTGACATTTTCTACCTATGAAATTGGAAGTTAAGGGAAGTTAAGGGAAGTTAAGGGAAGTTAAGGGAAGTTAAGGGAAGTTAAGATGCTGTTAGTTGTAAATTATCTGATGATTAATCTAATTTTATTTCTGTGACAAGATATCGATTTTATATTTTTTATTTGCAATCAAGATTATGCAAGTTTGTCGGATTTGATCCCCTCTAAATTCAATTGGGCTAATGGCTGATAGATCTTAATCTTCTTTGGCTCGGCCCTGTCACGCATAAGAGCGATTACAGTTTCCACATCAGGGTAGCCTTCCTCATGGCATCTTAGTTCTCAAACTACCTAATTTTCTAAAAATTTTCTCTAATCAGGAGTGGGAACTGAGTTTTCCAGTAGTCCCTCCGTCTTAAGGTCACTCCATAGACTTTTGGGAACAGTTGTTTTGATTGCTGATATATTGGATTTAATTTCATCTGGAGAAACTGCTCCTAAGGCTAATGAGGAGACTTGTGGATGTCCAAGGCAGAAATGCATGGCTGCAGTTGGAAGAGGTATCGAATAACTTCGGCACACGGTCTCTATTTTTCGCACTTTTGCTAAAATATTTTTTGGGGCAGGTGTGTAATTGTATTTTGGGTTACCAATCACGCCTGTTGCTAGAATTCCAGAATTAAAGACACCGCCTAGAATAACGCCTACATTTTTTGACATGGCTAACGGTAACACTTCATTGAGTGACGGTTGTTCTAAAAGTGAATATCTTCCGGCTATAAGAAAGCAGTCAAAATCTCCGTCCTGCAAAAACTTAGCTGCATATACAGGATCATTAGTTCCAAAACCAATAGCTTTAATTGTTCCTTCTGATCGCAGCTGATCAAGAGCGATATATGCTCCTTTCATCGCTTCTCGATACCTTTGGGGGCCTTCCTCTGGGCCATGTGCCCAAGGGTCTGCATCGTGAATTAGCAATATATCTATACTTGGGACACCTAATCTCATTAACGAATGTTCAAGAGATCGCATCACTCCATCATAGCTATAATCATTTACAATATCGAAATCCAGACCGCCGACAAAACGGGACGTTTTTGTGCGTCCATGAGGGGCAGGGTTGAGAAGACGTCCAACTTTAGTGGAGAGAATATATTGTTTTGATTTTGCTCGTCGAAGGCCTATTCCAACCCTATGCTCTGCAATGCCTTGACCGTATAGAGGTGCGGTGTCAAAGAATGTTATTCCCAGTCGCGCTGCAGTTTCTACTGCACTAACCGCCACCCCATCATCGAGATATTCATAAATGTCACCAAGCGGTGCGCTACCAAAACCTAAGACAGATACTTTTATATCGGTACTGCCAAGTTTACGTTTTTCTAGCACGCAATTTCCCTAATCTATTTTCTATTTGG
>QBVV01000059.1 GCA_003284265.1 SAR116 cluster bacterium AG-313-A07 | reverse complement strand
GCGTGCCCTGACCTTGGCGTGCAGGTGCACTGCGCCACTATTTAAAGCATGCTCCATTTCAGACAAATTTGCGAAGACCATTCCTTCGCCGATCATATCAGGTCTCTCCATAGTTAAATGGTAAAGTCCAAGGATAATATCTTGGGATGGGACTATAATTGGTTTTCCATTCGCAGGACTTAATATATTGTTAGTTGACATCATTAGCACACGGGCTTCCAACTGCGCTTCCAGCGATAATGGAACGTGCACAGCCATCTGATCTCCATCAAAGTCAGCGTTAAATGCCGTACATACAAGTGGGTGTAGCTGTATGGCCTTTCCTTCTATAAGCACTGGTTCAAAGGCTTGTATACCTAATCGATGCAACGTTGGCGCCCTATTCAACAAAACTGGATGTTCCCGGATAACCTCCTCTAGTATGTCCCATACTTCTGGACGCTCTTTCTCGACCATCCTTTTGGCCGCTTTTATGGTAGTAGCTAACCCGTAGAGTTCTAATTTTGAATAAATAAATGGCTTGAACAATTCCAATGCCATTTTTTTAGGTAGCCCGCATTGGTGCAGTTTTAATTCAGGCCCAACCACTATGACCGAGCGTCCAGAATAGTCGACCCTCTTACCCAATAAGTTTTGCCTAAATCTTCCCTGCTTGCCTTTCAGCATATCTGAAAGTGACTTTAAAGGACGTTTATTCGCGCCTGTAATAACTCTGCCTCTACGGCCATTATCGAAAAGAGCATCCACAGATTCCTGAAGCATCCTTTTTTCGTTACGGACAATTATATCGGGGGCCCTAAGCTCTATAAGACGCTTTAATCTATTATTTCGATTTATTACACGACGGTATAGGTCATTGAGGTCTGAGGTAGCAAATCGACCACCATCCAAGGGTACTAGTGGTCTCAACTCTGGCGGAATAACTGGCACAACATCGAGTATCATCCATTCTGGTCGGCAACCTGATTCTATAAATGCTTCAACCAGTTTCAATCGTTTGACATATTTTTTTCTTTTCATCTCTGAGCCAGTTGTTCTCAGACCTTCTCTAATCTCAACTACTTCTTCTTCCAAATCTAAATTGGATAACATGTCCTTAAGTGCCTCAGCACCTATTGCAGCTCTGAAGGTATCCTCGCCAAATTCATCCATAGCATCAAAATACTCTTCTTCAGACAACAATTGATGCTTGTCCAGAGACGTAAACCCCTCATCAAGCACAACAAAACTTTCAAAATAGAGCACGCGTTCAAGTTCTTTAAGCGTCATATCAAGGAGAAGGCCAATTCTGCTCGGCAATGATTTTAAAAACCATATGTGAGCAACAGGGGACGCCAACTCAATATGGCCCATTCTCTCTCTTCTAACTTTGCTTAGAGTAACCTCAACGCCGCATTTTTCACACACTATTCCCCTATATTTCATGCGCTTATACTTACCGCACAAGCATTCATAATCTTTTATTGGGCCAAAAATACGGGCGCAAAAAAGTCCATCCCGCTCGGGTTTAAATGTTCTATAATTTATTGTTTCTGGCTTCTTTATCTCACCAAAAGACCAAGAATGAATTCGTTCTGGACTCGCTATAGATATTTTAATTTGGTCAAAGCTCTCAGTTCCAGTGGGTTGGCCAAATATATTAGCTATATCGTTCATACTCTAATCTCCTTAAGTGGCACTAGGAAAAAATTACAACTTCCTGTCGCACTGTTCACTATCATTTCAAATGGCATACAAAAATTAACCCGACATTTAACTATTTAGCGGCTAGGGTCTAAAGGGCTCTTTGATCTAAATCAACGTTCAGACCAAGTGAACGCAGCTCTTTAATTAAAACATTAAAAGATTCTGGAATCCCTGCTTCAAAGTTATCATCTCCTCTTACAATCGCTTCATAAACTTTTGTTCTGCCCGAAACATCATCTGACTTAACTGTTAACATTTCTTGTAACGTATACGCGGCACCATATGCCTCTAACGCCCAAACCTCCATCTCTCCGAACCTTTGTCCGCCAAACTGGGCCTTTCCCCCTAATGGTTGTTGAGTGACAAGGCTATATGGCCCGATGGAACGGGCATGGATTTTATCATCTACTAAATGATGCAGCTTGAGCATATAAATGTAACCCACAGTCACTTTTCTTTCAAACGCTTCGCCTGTCCTACCATCTATCAACGCAACCTGGCCTGTCGAGTCTAATCCTGCCTGTTCCAGCATCTTTACAACATCGTTTTCATGCGCTCCATCGAAAACCGGCGTTCCCATTGGCACTCCATCTTTAAGATTACCGGCAAGTTCAGTCAGTTCTTCATCACCTAATGGTGCTATTTGGGAATCGTATTGAGGTTCTCCATATATGCTTTTTAATGTTTCTCTGAGGTTTTCTGTTTCCTGTGACCGCGAAATCTCCTTTAGCATGCCGGAAATCTGCCGACCTAGTCCATGAGAGGCCCACCCTAAATGGGTTTCTAATATTTGTCCCACATTCATTCTGGATGGCACCCCTAGAGGATTAAGCACTATATCAACTGGAGTGCCGTCTTCTAAATATGGCATGTCTTCAATCGGAGCAATTTTGGAAATTACGCCCTTATTCCCATGCCTACCAGCCATCTTGTCACCTGGTTGTAGCTTTCGTTTAACAGCAACAAAAACCTTAACCATTTTCATTACTCCAGGTGGAAGTTCATCGCCTCTTTGTAACTTCTCTACCTTGTTATCAAAACGATCTTGAAGTTGCTCGATTGTTCTATCAAACTCAGCGCGGACACCCTCTATGTACTCCATTAACTGATCATTCTCGACCCCAAACTGTCGCCATTGACCTTGTGTGTACTCGCCTAGTACTTCTTCTGTCAAAATCACACCTGGAACAAAACCCTTAGGTCCTGAAACCGCAACCTGACCAATTAATTGTTCTTTTAACCTATCAAAAAAACCACTCTCCAATATGGTTCTTTCGTCATCGCGGTCTTTAGCTAGACGCTCTATTTCAGTTCTTTCTATCGCTTGAGAACGCTCGTCCTTGTCAACACCTCGCCTCGAAAAGACCCTCACCTCTACAACGGTTCCAGCTCCTCCAGGAGGCACCTTTAAAGAAGTATCTCGAACATCTGATGCCTTTTCTCCAAAAATTGCTCGAAGAAGCTTTTCCTCTGGTGTCATTGGTGACTCGCCCTTAGGCGTCACCTTACCCACTAATATATCTCCGGGGTTTACCTCTGCTCCTATATAGACGATTCCAGCTTCATCAAGGTTTTTAAGAGACTCTTCCCCAATATTTGGAATATCTCTTGTTATCTCTTCCTGGCCCAACTTAGTGTCGCGTGCCATGATTTCAAATTCCTCGATATGGATTGATGTGAAGACATCATCTCTAACAATTCGCTCCGATATGAGTATAGAATCTTCGAAATTATAACCATTCCAAGGCATAAAAGCTACCAATACGTTTCGCCCTAACGCTAACTCACCTAAGTCTGTGGAGGGTCCATCCGCAATTATATCTCCGGCTTGAACTGTGTCACCCACTGCAACTAATGGACGCTGATTTATACAAGTATTTTGATTAGACCTCTGGTACTTTAATAGACTATAGATATCCACGTTGGATTGGGTGCTCTCTGTCTCCTTATTGGCCCTAATCACTATCCTTTGGGCGTCAACCTGATCAACTACACCTGATCTTTTGGCCATTATTACTACGCCAGAATCGCGCGCCACAATCGCCTCCATGCCCGTGCCGACATATGGTGCTTCCGCTTTGACCAGAGGAACAGCTTGGCGTTGCATGTTGGAACCCATCAATGCTCGGTTTGCGTCATCATTCTCTAAAAATGGAATCAAAGCAGCTGCCACAGACACAAGTTGTTTTGGAGAGACATCAATTAAATCAATATCTTCAGGTCGTGCTAAACCAAAGTCTCCCTGCCGCCTGACAGGCACCAGTTCTTCAACAAATCTACTATTTTGATCCAGTTCTGCGTTTGCTTGGGCGATGGTATAGCGCCCTTCCTCCATCGCAGATATATAACGCACCTCTCCTGTTACTTTACTATCAGTAACGTTTCGGTACGGTGTCTCAATAAAACCATATTGGTTGACACGCGCATATGTCGCCAGGGAATTTATAAGGCCAATATTTGGACCTTCCGGTGTCTCGATAGGGCATATCCTGCCGTAATGTGTAGGGTGAACATCGCGCACTTCAAAACCAGCCCGTTCTCTTGTCAGGCCACCAGGGCCTAACGCAGAAAGTCTCCTTTTATGCGTTATTTCAGAGAGAGGGTTAGTCTGATCCATAAACTGCGAGAGTTGTGACGACCCAAAAAACTCTCTGACTGCCGCGGCTGCTGGTTTCGCATTAATCAAGTCGTGCGGCATAACCGTATCTATTTCTACTGAACTCATTCGTTCTCGTATAGCACGTTCCATTCTAAGCAGGCCAACTCTATATTGGTTCTCCATCAATTCACCGACAGATCTAACTCGGCGGTTTCCAAGATGGTCGATATCATCGATTTCCCCTCTACCATCTTTCAAATCTGTCAAAATACGCATGATCTCGAGTATATCTCGTTTTCTTAAGACTCGCAGTGTATCCGAAGTTTCTAACCCCAGTCTTGCATTCATTTTAACACGTCCGACCGACGATAAATCGTACCGCTCTGAATCAAAAAACAGTGCTGAAAACAGGGCTTCTGCGGTCTCGAGTGTTGGTGGTTCGCCCGGGCGCATGACTCTATAAATATCCACCAGAGCATCGTCTCTATTTGTATTCTTATCAGCAATTAGAGTATTACGCATGTACGGACCAATATTAGTATGATCAATAGCCAAAATGGATAATTCTGCTATTTTCTCTTCAGCCAAAGTGCTCAACAATTCTTCGGTTATTTCTGCTCCTGCCTCGAAATAAACTTCGCCATTTTTTTCGTTTATTATATCGGTGCTTATAAATTGACCTATAAGTTCATCATTCTCGACGAACACATTCTTCAGCCCTCCCTCCTCAAGCTTTCGAGCGGCTCTTTTTGTAATTTTATCGCCGATATTAGCGACTGTTTTTTTTGTTTTTGCGTCTACTAAATCACGAACAAGTTTTTGGCCCTGATAACCCTCGTTTTTAAAAGGTGTTTTCCATCCTTCGCCGTCTCTAGAATAGTTAACCGTTCCGTAAAAGAAGCCCAGTATTTCCTCGGCAGTCATACCATAGACTTTAGTTCTCTCTGGATCATCTCCTGAAGCATCACATTTTTCGATGTAGCCTTCGGACTCGGCACTTAAAAGCGCCATTAATAATGTGCTAGCGGGTAATTTTCTTCGACGGTCAATTCGCACGTACAAAATATCTTTCGCGTCAAATTCAAAGTCTAGCCAAGATCCTCGGTAGGGGATAACCCTAGCGGCAAAAAGATATTTTCCAGAAGAATGAGTTTTTCCTTTGTCGTGATCAAAAAACACACCCGGAGAGCGATGCATCTGAGAAACTATCACTCGTTCTGTTCCATTAACGACAAAAGTACCATTTTGCGTCATGAGGGGCATGTCGCCCATATATACATCCTGCTCTTTAATATCTCTTATTGAGCGCGCACCGGTATCTTCATCAACATCCCAGACAACAAGGCGAAGCGTCACTTTCAAGGGAGCAGCAAAGGTTAGGCCACGTTGTTGACACTCTTCCACATCAAATTTAGGTTCTTCAAGTTCGTATCTAACGAACTCAAGCATAGAATTCTCAGAAAAATCTTTAATCGGGAAAACGGTTTTAAAGACCTCTTGCAGTCCTAGATCTTCTCGCTCCTCGACCTTTGCATTGACCTGAAGGAAATGATCATAAGAACTTTTCTGAATCTCTATTAGATTTGGCATTGGTGCGACTTCAGAAATTCTTCCAAAAGATTTTCTCACGCGTTTGCGACTTGTTAAAGACCCTACGGGAGCATCTGGCATGTTGAGACCTCTTTATAGATAAATTGTTTCCAACTATTTATTTAGAACCTAATTATTCAGTTACAACCGGATAATTAAGACATGGTAAACTAACCAATTTAATTACTAAAACTCAGAAAAGAGCATTAACCAAATCTATGGGAATGCCAAAACTAGACATTCCCATAAAGGTTATAACGGGCTTATTTCAACTCCACGGTAGCCCCTGCCTCTTCAAGCTGCTTCTTTAAAGTCTCCGCTTCGTCCTTGCCAACTCCCTCCTTCACGGTTTTAGGAGCACTCTCGACGAGATCCTTGGCCTCCTTGAGTCCAAGTCCTGTAATTCCCCGAACTTCTTTAATAACGTTAATTTTTTTGTCTCCGATAGCGGCAAGCACAACTTCAAAATCCGTTTTCTCTTCAGCTGGGGCTCCACCGGCATCTCCACCGGCAGCCGCAGCTACCGCTACTGGGGCTGCTGCTGATACACCCCATTTCTCTTCTAGCATTTTTGATAGGTCCGCTGCCTCTATGACAGTTAAATTTGATAGTTCTTCTGCTAATTTCTCTAAATCGGCCATTTGATATTTCTCCAGTTATAAACTTCTTGAGTATTATATTTTTTAGTTACGAATTAACTCTGCTGACTTCTCGCGCTCAAAGCTCGAGCAACTTTCGCTCCAGATGCGGGCATTACACCAACCAGATTTCTGGCAGGTGCTTGAAGAAGCCCAACTATCTTGGCACGCAATTCATCGAATGATGGAAGCTCTGATAGCTTCTTAATATCAGCTAACGAGAGGATAGATCCCTCGATAGCGCCCGCAACAATACTGAACTTTTCATTCTTGTTGGCGAACTCGACTGAAGCCTTAACCGTTGCCACGGGGTCATTCGACGTTGCTATCGCCGTTGGCCCTGAGAAATTTGGTTCCAGACTTTCGTACTGCGTACCTTTAAGAGCGAGACGCGCCAACCGATTTTTAGTTACTTTGTATCCAGTGCCCGCCTCACGCATTAGGGACCGAAGTTCTTCAACTTCAGTTACCGTCATGCCTGTCTGCTGTGTAATTACAACTACTGTTGTCTCAGACAGAGTTTTATGAAGCGATGCAACCAAATCAACCTTTTCACTTCGGTCCATTGATCATCTCCACTTTTTCGAGCTCAACCTCAAAAAAGAGGCATCACCCATTTGCACACTCATCTAACACGTTAACGCTAGATGCGGTTCGCCTGCCCCAGAAGTTCAACTAGTCCATCAAGCCATAACCTAATAAACTACCCGTTCCCCCGTCTGTACGGGTATCTGACGATATTATGCCACTTTTTTAGTGACACCCGTAGTCTCGGACAGGTTCGAACTAGCAAAAGCTAGTTCTATTCAGCACACATCATACAAATTGTGTGCTAAACATTAATCAACACTAGGTAACTGCTTCGCTTCCTAACGCCGAAATTTCTACGCGCACACCTGGCCCCTGCGAGGAGCTCACAGCAACGCGTTTTATATACGTTCCTTTGACACCACTTGGCTTGGCTTGTTGTATCGCTGAGACAAAGGCAGTAGCGTTATCACAAAGTTGTTGTTGGGAAAAACTTGCTTTTCCTATACCCCCATGAACTATGCCTGCTCTTTCAGTCCTGAATTCAACCTGCCCCCCTTTAACCGCTTTTATTGCCTCCGCAACATCCGTAGTTACAGTACCAAGTTTTGGATTTGGCATTAAACCTCTTGGTCCAAGAACTTTACCTAACCGTCCAACCACTGCCATCATATCAGGTGTTGCTATAACGCGATCAAAGTCAGACTTCCCATCTTGAATTTCCTTCATTAAGTCTTCAGCTCCGATAAAATCGGCACCGGCAGCTTTTGCTTCATCGGCCTTTGCGTCTTTTGCAAAAACAGCTACCCTTATTGTTTTGCCGGTCCCATGAGGCAAAGAAACAACACCCCTGACCATTTGATCTGAATGTCTTGGATCTACGCCTAAGTTCATTGCTATTTCAATAGTCTGGTCCGCTTTGGTTCCTCCCGCCGCCTCCTTGACAAGTCTTACTGCTTCAGGGAGCTCGAATAGAGTTTCCCGGTCGATACCCTTGTAGAAATCGGTTAGCCTTTTCCCTTTGCCCATAATACTACTCCATAACCTCGATGCCCATGGAACGTGCGGTTCCCTTGACCATCATAACTGCTCCATCAATATCCACAGCGTTCAAATCCTGCATTTTAGTTTCTGCGATTTCTTTGGCTTGGGCCATAGTTATAGTGCCAACTTGTTCATGTCCCGGCTTATTTGCCGCTTTCTGCAAACCGGCGGCTTTTCTAATTAAAAAACTTGCTGGTGGCGTTTTTGTTATGAACGAGAAAGTACGATCAGCATAGGCCGTAATCACGCATGGAATAGGCATCCCCTGCTCAAGGTTCTGAGTGGCGGCGTTAAATGCTTTACAAAACTCCATAATATTGAGGCCTCTTTGTCCCAAAGCCGGACCGACCGGGGGAGAAGGATTCGCTGCTCCCGCTGGAATCTCGAGTTTGATATATCCATCTATTTTTTTCGCCATCGGCTGTGCACCCTTTCAGTAGTTGGGTGGTGCGACCTCTCCGGGGTTTCGGATTGAATCTCCCACGCAACTGATATCAGAAACCTTTTAATCTATTTTATTTAACTTTACCATTTAAATAATCTTTGGTTTTTTTCACTACATCTTCTCAACTTGACTATATTCCAGATCAACCGGGGTTGATCTGCCAAAAATTGAAACCGCAACCTTCAGTCGGGCCTTGTCTTCATCCACATCCTCGACAAATCCATTAAATGAAGAGAAAGGACCATCAGCCACCCTTACTTGCTCCCCAACCTCAAAAGTAATTCTTGGTTTAGGACGCTCAACACCTTCTGCAACTTGAGTAATTATCCTCGCGGCTTCTTTTTCCGTAATTGGGATAGGCTTACCGCGGCCGCCTAAAAATGCTGTAACTTTTGGCTGATCTTGGATTAGATGCCAACTCTGGTTAGTCATCTCCATTTTAACTAATATATATCCAGGAAAAAACTTTCTCTCTGCACTAACTTTTGAGCCACGTCTCATCTCTACTACTTCTTCTGTCGGCACCAGAATTTCGGTTACCAAATCTTCCATTTCTTGCAGCTTTGTTTGCTCTCTTAAAGTTTGAGCAACTTTTTTTTCAAATCCTGAGTGAACGTGTACAACATACCAGCGATGAGCCATTCTCCTAGCCTCCTAAACCAAGAACCATCTGCACACCCCAAGAAAGAGCTAAATCTACGATAAAGAAAAAGCCCGCGGCAAGAAAGACCATGATAAAAACCATTAAGGTCCCAATACCTGTTTCTTTTCGGCTCGGCCAAGATACTTTAGAAACCTCTTGACGCACTTGCCGCACAAATTGTGCAGGAGTAACTTTTGCCATATCAATCCATTCAAAACCTAGCAGTAAGGAGTACAAAAAAAATCATATCTCAATTTCGCCCAATACAAAACCCGTGGCAGGAGTGGCAGGGATCGAACCCGCAACCCCCGGTTTTGGAGACCGGTGCTCTACCAATTGAGCTACACTCCTAATCTACGATTTCCTAACTAAAAAAAACTACTCTATAACCTTCGCAACAACGCCGGCACCAACCGTTCGACCACCCTCTCGGATAGCAAATCGCAGTCCTTCATCCATCGCAATAGGAGCAATTAAGTTAACTTCCATCGAAATATTATCTCCTGGCATCACCATCTCTGTGCCATCTGGTAAAACAACAGATCCTGTAACATCAGTAGTCCTAAAATAAAACTGCGGGCGATAATTCGAAAAGAATGGGGTATGACGACCACCCTCTTCTTTCGTCAAAATATAAGCCTCACAAGAAAATTTGGTATGAGGGCTAATCGAGCCTGGGGCTGCAATCACCTGACCACGCTCTACGTCATCACGGTTGATGCCACGTAGCAATAGACCAACGTTATCGCCTGCCTCACCCTGATCCAACAACTTACGAAACATTTCTACACCCGTACAAACAGATTTCCCTGTTTCACGAATACCAATAATCTCTACAGCATCATTAACATTAATAACACCTGTCTCAACACGGCCAGTAACAACAGTTCCACGACCAGAAATAGAAAAGACGTCTTCAATAGGCATCAAAAATGGCTGGTCCTTTGGACGTTCTGGTTGAGGAATATAACTATCAACCGCAGCCATAAGTTCCATAATTGAACCATTTCCTGTGGTCGCATCCGAGTCTTCAATAGCAGCCAATGCTGATCCTTTAACAATTGGAATATCGTCTCCTGGAAAATCATAAGAGGAAAGCAACTCTCTAACTTCCAACTCAACAAGCTCTAAAAGCTCCTCATCATCAACCTGGTCAACTTTATTCATAAAGACAACAAGAGCAGGAACACCAACCTGGCGGGCAAGAAGGATGTGCTCTCTAGTTTGCGGCATTGGGCCATCTGCTGCAGAAACAACCAGAATGGCACCATCCATCTGAGCAGCACCTGTGATCATGTTCTTCACATAGTCGGCATGTCCTGGACAATCCACATGAGCATAATGCCTACCCTCAGTCTCATACTCCACATGCGCAGTAGATATTGTAATACCACGCGCCTTCTCCTCAGGAGCCTTATCAATCTGATCGTAGGCCGTAAACTCTGCCCCCCCCGCTTCGGCTAAAACTTTCGTAATAGCAGCAGTTAACGTCGTCTTACCGTGATCAACATGACCTATGGTACCAATATTACAGTGAGGCTTATTACGCTCAAATTTTTCCTTCGCCATCTTTACAACTCCGTCTCGGGCAAAAACCAAATACACGCCATCACGTGACAACCGTGCACTAAAACAATAACATACCACAAAGTTCTTGCGAGCGCATTGGAGCGGGTGAAGGGAATCGAACCCTCGTATTCAGCTTGGAAGGCTGCTGCTCTACCATTGAGCTACACCCGCCCAGCTCCCGTGCATCACGCACTTCTTGTGGTCAACCAGCTTAAACCACTGGCTTTATGTATTCACCGGCATCCAAAAGCCTACTAAATTAGCTCTCAGAAACGTTATGGTGGTGGGGGTTGGATTCGAACCAACGTAAGCAAAGCTAACGGGTTTACAGCCCGTCCCCTTTAACCACTCGGGCACCCCACCTCGAATATTCAAGATACCAGGTTTTTTGCACTCACACCGTATATTCCCCAGCACTCAAATTGAATTGCGCAATATGGAGAAACTCGGCTATTTGTCAACGCCAAAAACGATTTATTCGAAGAAACAGGTCATTATCTCTAGTAAAGATACCCCAAATACTCTAATTCATACAAATTTTGTTTCTTAAACGAGGGCGTATATGAGGTGGTGACCAAAATTAAAAACAAACGTTGGAGAGACGCGCGAACTAATAAAGGTCGCAGCGTAGAAAGAGATCATTATTCTAATCCTGTTTTTAAAAATCTAGAACAACCCTCAGTACTTTGGGGACGCCACGCCGTAATTGCGGCGCTTCGTAACCCAAAACGGATGCTAAGTCGCGTTTTTTGTTCAAAAAACAACCGGTCTCTTCTAGATGAGGAAATATCCAAAATTCGCATTAAGGACCCCAATTTTATTACAGAACTAGAAGTTTTGCCTATCCAAGAATTGAATCTTTTAGTTCCTTCAGATTCACTTCATCAAGGTTTCGTCATCATATCAGAGGCTCTACAAGAGCCCGATTTTGATTGGTTTTTGGAAAAAAATAGAACGACAACTCATCTTACACTAGTTTTATTAGACCAGGTTACTGATCCACAGAATGTTGGTGCTATCGCTCGGTCTTCGGTAGCTTTAGGGGCTCATGGAATGATTTTACAAAGCAGAAACGCTCCAAAACTTGACGGCACGCTTGCCAAAGCCGCATCGGGAGCTACAGAATATATTCCCATATTCAGGGTAACAAATGTAGCCAGAGCAATTCGTAAAATGCAAGATTTTGACATCTCTTGTTTTGGATTAGCGGGAGAGTCAGATGTATCTATCCATAACACATCTTTGACAACCCGATTAGCATTAGTTTTAGGAGCAGAGGGGGCAGGTTTACGGCGCTTAACTCGAGAAAGCTGCGATCAGCTTGTCTCCCTGCCAACGGTTAATCATTTTTCAACTCTTAATGTTTCAAATGCCGCTAGCATAGCACTCTACGAGCTTCAGCGTCGCAAAGACGTTTGATGAAAGACCTCTATTTTAACCTTCAATTGTAAAAGTTTGCACTTTTCATTCCTAGATTTCTCAAAAAACAAATATCGTATGTCAGATTTAGTTGATATCTGGCTATGATGTGGTATATCAGCGCCTGTTTACTAACTTTAGTAGATAGGTGGCCGGCTTAGCTCAGTTGGTAGAGCAGTTGATTTGTAATCATCAGGTCGGGAGTTCGAGTCCCCCAGCCGGCACCATTTTCCATAATCACATCGGATGAACACATTGATTTGTAAGCATAATTGTTAACACATTATGTGGAGTGCATATCAAAGTGTCATACATAAAACAGGCATCATACCTGCATCGTAGAGGTGCTGTATATCAGTATATAAGAAGAATACCTTGCGATATCAGATCTCACTATAAGACAGACCAGCTATACTTCAGTCTACGTACTCGATCACGCACTTCTGCAAACCGTATAGCTAAATCACTAACACAGAAGCTCGATGACTACTGGCTTGGAATACGATTACAGAAAATAGATATCCCTAAGATCGCTGTAATAGGTTTTGATAACTCATCGCATAAGAATGGGCCTGCCCTGTCTCAAGCAACCCAACTCTATCTAAACCTAAAGGGTGCAGATAAATCTAAAACCTTCAAACAGGCAGCCATTCGTAACTCTAATTATGTGATTGATCTACTTGGTGACCGCAACATCGGAGATTACTCAACTGCTGATGCTGGAAAGTTTAGAAGCTGGCTGCTTGAGAGACAGCTCACTGTCTCTTCTATTCGCAGAGTATTTGGAACTATCCGCTCTATCATTAATCTAGGTATTAATGAGTATGGTCTGTCCTGCAGTAATGGCTTTAGCAAGATTTATCTCCCTGCAGAAACTCAAACCAATTCACGTAAAGCAATTCCAATATCAAATATAAGGAATGTTCAATCTGTATGCCATGAGTTGGATGATGATCTAAGGTGGTTGATTGGGTTGATAAGCGACACTGGTGCACGTTTATCAGAAGTGGCAGGGCTTCTTGTAACCGACATTAATATTGAAGCTAAGTATCCACATATAATTGTCCAACCTCATCCTTGGCGATCATTAAAGACAAAGAGTAGTAAGAGAAGCATACCATTGATCGGAACTGCTCTATGGGCAGCTCAAAGAATCAAAAAGGGTCAGGAAAGTGTATTCGCATTTCCAAGATATTCCAATGAACAAAACTGTAATGCTAATTCTGCCAGTGCTGCTCTTAACAAGTGGCTGAAATCGTATGTACCTAATGGATGCGTAATACATTCATTCCGACATAGTTTTAGAGACAGACTAAGAGCTGTGGAATGTCCAAAAGATGTAATTGACTGTATTGGGGGCTGGGAAAGATATGGTATTGGAGAGAGTTATGGGGATGGTTATCCAATAAAAGTTCTTACCAAGTGGATGAGAAAGATCACCTGATATGCACTCCACATAATGTGTTAACAATTATGCTTACAAATCAATGTGTTCATCCGATGTGATTATGGAAAATGGTGCCGGCTGGGGTGGTCACTTCCTATAACATGCATCAGTGCTAACACGTATGTAAGCAATTCCAATACCTACACGTACCATATAGTACGTCAACAGGCACCAAAATGTATGACAGTTTGATATGCACTTTCGTGTGGTCCATTTGATGAAGTAAGTCTTCTTTAAAACTGCACGTACAATGATTCTGTGAGTCCATTTAAGAGTCACAGACAACACCTACTTCACTTGTCTAATGTCCGAGCTGCCTATGTCTTCACTTTGCTGTGAGAGGTGTTTACGTGAGTCAGGACTATGAACGCTTAAGGTCATCACACCCAGTGCATGGTCCATCTGGGGTATGGGGGTATTACTAGTTG
>QBVV01000058.1 GCA_003284265.1 SAR116 cluster bacterium AG-313-A07 | reverse complement strand
TTGCGATTTTAATAGCTGTAGCTTCGGGTTGGATTGCCGCAGCAATTTTTCGCAAGGTTTAGGGGAGCAAGTGTTTAATGACAGATGTAATTAAAAAAGTTTACGACACTGATATTGATGAGCATCGTGTTTTCTTAGTCGTCGTTGACGACTCGGAGGAAATGCGGATAGCACTTCGGTTTGCCTGTATGCGAGCGAAGAACACAGGTGGACGTGTTGCTTTATTTCGCGATATTGAACCTACAGGTTTTCATCATTGGGCTGGAATTAGTGAGTTAATGCAGGATGAGGCGAGGGATGCAGCAGAAGAACGTTTGAACGAATTAGCAGAGGAGGTTGTTGAATTATCTGGTTTGATCCCAGCGATTTACGTCCGTGCAGGTCCTATAGAGGAAGAATTGATTGCGTTAATCGATGAGGAACCAACCATATCGATACTTGTCTTAGCAGCAAGCCCCAGTAATGAAGGACCTGGACCACTTGTAAGCCATTTAGTTGGAAAAGGAACAAATGTCATTAGCATTCCAATAACCATAGTTCCGGGAAATTTAACGGCTGATCAAATCGACAAGCTAACTTAGTAACCAGGTTAATATAGAATTATACACGGCCATTGCTTCCTCTTATCATATCTAAGATAAAATCAGTAACCTGCTCGGTTGTGGCCGCACCGCCTAAATCCTGGGGTAGACAGGTTCCGTCTAAAGTACATTTTTCTATCGCACTCATTAATGTTTGGGCAGCACTGGCTTCTCCTAGATGGTTTAACATCATTACCGCAGACCAAAAGGCACCGATGGGGTTGGCTATATTTTTTCCCATTATGTCAAATGCAGACCCATGAATAGGCTCAAACATAGAGGGGAACTCGCCTTCTGGATTTAAATTCGCAGTTGGAGCAATTCCCATACTACCACTGAGTGCAGCAGAGAACCATTAAAAATATTATGGAACCCGCGCTAGTAGGGCTCATTCCATGGATATCTCTTAGAAAAGGACCAACCCACAGACCACCTATAGTTGCAAAAGGAACAGAAAAACACAGAGCCATTGCAAATATAGGCCACAAATTTCTATCCTTTATTACTTCTAACAAGCCAAGAATAGCCGTTTTGGAATTCTCCTTCGTATTTTCTATTCTGGCTCCTGGGGGTCTATCATCAACAAAAAACCAGATCAAAATACTTGATACTAAAGAGACTGCCGCCAAGCACAAAAATGTGCCAGTAAAGCCGACATATTGAATTGATGCTGCTAAAGGAGCGGTGCCTATCATTCCTCCCAATGCCCCTGCAACGGCAATCGTAGTCGCAGCTACACTGGCCACACGTTCAGGACTGGCCCATGCGAGAGCCAGTAAATAAACTCCTGTGATCGAAGCCCCATGACCAATACCTATCAAAGTTCGGCCAACTGTTAATCCTGATGATGTCTCAGCTAACCCAAAGATAACGGTTCCAATTATTGCAACCGAACTCCAGCCAACTATCATTCGTCGGGCACCGAATCGATCTAGCATAATTCCAAAAGGAATTTGCACCAACGCCGAAGACAGAAACATAACACCAATGACAACACCAATCTCAGCTGGTGCTAATTGATGAATACTTGATAACGCGTTAGCTACCACACTGCCTCCAACACGGTTTACCTGCACTAGGGTCAGGAAAAAGCCCATTATGATCATGATTTTTGTAAGATTTGGCAGAGGCTTATTTATTATCCGCTTGAACAAGAGATAAATTTTCATAGTCAATCTTTATAGAATTGGTTATAGACTAAAATGCCCAATGATTATTTAAATGAGACGTTTCCAAGGCACGATCACGTCTAAACATAAAATGAGATAGTTAAAATTAGTTACTAATCACTCGTTCATACGCTCCCTCCAAAAGAACAGGGAAAGTCTCACAATCCAATTTATCACCAGGTTTAAGAGATACGTCAGGGAATGGTGGTGACATTTCCCCGCTTCTTCTCACAAACCTTGCATCGTCGCCTGTAAATCGAGCAGCAAAAGCTCTTCGTCTTGACACTTTCGATATATTTCCCGGAGCTCCGTGTACTGTGAGGAAATTGAATGCAATACAATCGCCTGGAGCTAGGTCCCATGACAATAGTTCATAGCGATTGATCTCGGAGTCAATGTCTGGCATTGGTTCAAACCCTTCGTCTTTGTTGGCATAATCAATCCCCACAAATTTAGTAGGAGTGAACCATCTACCCCATCTATGAGATTTTGCTATAAACTGAACGCAAGTCTCTTTTGGAACGGGGTCGAGGGGAATCCATAAAGAGCACGTATCTTTTCCATTCACGCAATAATACGGTTGATCATGATGCCATGGTGTTCGCTCTTGTGTACCAGGTTCTTTGACAAGAACATGCTCATGGAAGAGATTTACTTTTGAAGAACCCATCAATTGTGAGGCTAAATCTGCAGCGGGTGATTCAAAAAAGAACGACTTATATTCTGGTATACGATCCCAATTACAATAATCCCCAAAAAATCCACCCGGAGAGGTTTTATCAGTATAATTGCGAGTGTATTTTCCTGGTGTGGCCATATTATATTCCACACCTTCACGTAATTTTTTTACCCAACCTTCTGAGATAACCTTAGGCAGAAGAACAGCCCCAAATTCCTTGAAAGAAGCAATTAGGTCATCGTCAAGTCGCATTGTCTTTCCAGCCTCCATTGTGCAAAAGGAAATCAATTAAGTGAAAACAACCTATTTATGACACGGACCACGATATATCTAAAGACTGAATATTTTGAGTATCGATTATTTTCTTGATTCGATCTATTTTTAATACGTTATCCCTTAACACGGCCAGTCACAGAAATATCGCCCACGGCAATTGCTTCTTTGAGAATATCGATCCCGAGGGAGAGTTCCTCACACGACTGCCTATGTCTGCGTAATTCCAATAATTCTGACTCTTTTAATCCTCCAGTCTCTGAGCGCCCAATATCTAAAACCTTAGCTATGTAACGACCACGAACTCTTGCTGATAACTTAATGACCTGTTCAATCTCATGGCTAGAAACATCTAGAACTACGCCTTGTGTTAAGTTATTATTTTGTCTAGTCAAAAACCTATCCAACTCGACAACATACTGTCGCGCGTTAACAGTTCCCTCATGTGAACTTTCGTTCCTAGGTTTCTGGATGGCTAATTCATTAGAGTGTCTATTCGCTTTTAGTTCCATTTGAATCTTTACGCGTTGATTCAGATTCGCTGCCCTTTTAATAGAAGGTGAGGTTAATTCCGGGATGGGCAATGAATCAGAGAGATTTTCCGAAATTTTAGACTTCTTAGCTTTAAGGCTCGCACCCTTCTGACCTTTTTGCATTAAAGACGGCCTTAACGTTTCAGGACTTACAGATGCGTCTAAACCGGTTTTTTTCTGGAGATTTTTATTTTCTTCTAAGGCCCCAAGGCCTGCTTTTAACGCTGCTTTTAATGACATAATTCTATCGCACTTCCTACTCCAGTTAACTCACGAAGGTTTGAATGCAATAGTTATGCCTGTTTCAAAAACACGGGATATAACTCGCTGTATACTTTTCGATTTAATCGGCAACGTAACCTGATCAATATAAATAGATGTCGACTAATAAAGTCGCTATTCTATTGGTTTTGTCATATGCTTTGATCAGTTGTATAAAAACACTCGAGAGAAATAGCTATGGTAGCTGTGATAACTGATCTTTTAACAAGAGAACAAATTAGTGCGATAAATACTAAACTATTTTCTTCACCTTTTTCTGATGGCAATATGAGTGGTGGTGTTTTGGGCGCCCAGTTAAAGAAAAACACTCAAGTTCCCCCCAATAGTCCCCAATATAGAGAACTAGCCGAGCTGGTGATGGGCGCCATGCAAAAAAATGATGCTTTTAATAGCGCAGCAATCCCACGAAGAATCCTATCGCCGATTTTCAGCGCATACGCCAAAGGTGACGAATATAAAAAACACGTTGATGCCGCGATGATGGGCCCGTACCCCGGAATGAGAACTGACTTGTCAATTACGATATTTTTGAATGAGCCTAAAGCATATACTGGAGGAGAGTTGATCCTTGAATCACCTTTGGGAGAAAAAAGTTTTAAACTTCCTCCTGGCTCAGCTGTTCTATACCCCACACATTATGTTCATTGTGTTAATCAGGTTACGAAGGGCAGAAGACTGGCCGCTGTTACTTGGATTGAAAGTATGGTTTCAGATCCCCAAAAACGTGAAATATTGGCAGATTTTGCATCTGCGGCCGAAAAGTTGGTCACCCAAAAAGGCGACATGGATATTATAAGAAATTTAGAAAAAGGCCGCCTCAATCTTCTGAGAATGTGGGCCAACACCTGATAGGTTTGGTAACACATGTAAAGGCCTTTCTGAACTATCTATTGCATCAGAACCTTTTAAATTTCGTACTCAGCAATGAACTCTTTTTTAAATTGAAGTCCATGTCCAGGCCGTTCAGGTGCCGAGTAGAAGCCACCAACAGGCAAAACGGGCTCAACCCACGCATCGTCCATCCAATTCACGTACTCTATAACTAATGGGTTTGAAATCGAGGCCATAAGCTGGACCATTAATTCCGGAAACAGATGCGGCGCAAGGGTCATTCCCCAAGTGTCCGCGAGGTTGGCTATTTTCCTCAATTCGGTGAATCCACCTCTCATTATATCGGGTTGAAGAATAGGTAAATTTGGGTTTTCAAAAAATGGACGCATGTCAAATCGGGTAAAGTGAGTTTCGCCTCCGACAATCCGTATATCTAAAGCGTTTGCAATACGGGCATATCCGCTAAAATCCTCACAGGGAACCGGTTCCTCTAGCCAAAACAGATCATATTGTTCAAACTTTCGGCCAATAAGAATTGCCTCATCGGCGGTCCAAGCCATATTAGCATCAATCATTATATCAATTTCAGGCCCTAACTTATCGCGCATTAAAGCAACATTTTTTACGTCTTGATGCCTGTCATATAATATTCCGCACTGCATTTTTATCGATGTGAAACCATCAGCTACGTAGCGTTGCGCTCTCTCTACCATGCCATCAGGCCCATATCCCCTCCAACAGCCACTTCCATATGCTGGAATGATATCATTACAATGTCCCCATAACCGATGAAGTGGCATATCAACAGATTTGCCAACTGCATCCCAAAGGGCAATATCTATTGCCGATTGGGCCATAACGGTTATACCCATCCGGCCAACCCAATAATTTTTTTTCCAAAGTTGCGTCCAAATACCCTCAACATCAGTAATATTACGGCCTAAAAGTTCCGGGATAATGAGCTCCTTTAAACAGGCTTTGATTGTTTCAGCGCCACCCCCTAGGAGCATGAGATATCCCATTCCTATTATACCCGAATCAGTTTCTATTTCGACTACCAGGATCTCTCGGTATTCAGGGACAGAGGGGCCAAACCTTGGTGCCTCAACCCAAGGAGCTTGCAGTTTCAGTATGCGGACTTCTTTTATTTGCATTAGGGTGGCCCTTTCTTAGATTAGACTCAAAACGCACTCTATCAAATTCATTATAAAGAGAGATGGATTCCAGTCCAATAACATGTATATTTTGAATGCTTATAAATAATTATTACAAGGGGCAACTGTATGAATTTTGCGGGTACGTTAACAAGAAGTGCTCTAACGTACGCTGATAATGCAGCGGTCTCAAAGGGGCATTCTATAGTTTTAAACTATACTCAATTATCAGATAGAGTTTCCAAATTAGCTTATTCTCTCAGATATTCATTGGCACTCAAAAAAAACGACCGAGTAGCCCTAATCATGAAGAACTGCCCAGAAATCATCGAAACTATTTATGCCGTATGGCACGCCGGGTTATCGGTTGTTCCCATAAATGCGAAACTTCATCCCCGTGAGTTTGGGTATATTTTAGAAGATAGTGGTGCAAAAGTCTGTTTCGCGACAAGCGAGCTAATGGAGTCCGTTACCGATGCGAAAACTGATGCACCTTTGTTAGATCACATCATAGAGGTTGGTACCCGCTCATATGAAAAGCTTTTTGATGGACGCGCAATGCCATTAGAAGATCTAGCCCCGACAGACCTCGCATGGTTGTTCTATACATCTGGTACGACTGGCCGCCCTAAAGGAGCAATGCTCAGTCACCGTAATATTCATTCGATGACCATGAATTATCTGGCGGATGTCGACACCATTGATCCCAATGATTGTATAATACACGCCGCTCCTATGAGCCATGGATCCGGTCTTTATGCGCTACCTCATATTGCCCGAGGCGCCAATAATATAATCCCCGAAAGCGGTGGTTTTGACGTAGCAGAAACCTTTGATTTGATACAATTCTGGCCCCAGTCTACGTTTTTCTTTGCCCCAACGATGGTAACCCGGCTCATTAATGCCCCCAATATCAATCAATCTGATATTTCAAATCTAAAAACGATTGTTTATGGCGGGGCTCCTATGTATCTGAACGATACATTAAAGGCTTTGGAGATATTGGGGCCTAAATTAGTACAAATTTATGGCCAAGGAGAATCCCCTATGACCATTACCGGACTTCCGAAGCATATTATAAATAATAAAAAACACCCTAATTATTTCGAGCGGCTCTCCTCTGTTGGTATAGCACGCACCGATGTAGAGATCAGAATCGTGTCAGATAATGGAGAGTCGAAAGATATTGGCGAGGTGGGTGAAATTATCGTACGTGGAGACGTTGTCATGAAGGGGTATTGGAATAATCCAGAGGCAACGGCGAATTCAATTCGTGACGGATGGTTATGGACCGGCGATGTTGGAAACATAGACGCAGAAGGGTTTTTAACGCTTAAAGACCGATCAAAAGATCTAATAATTTCAGGAGGAACAAATATTTATCCTAGAGAAATCGAGGAGATACTCTTAAAGCACCCATCAGTTTACGAATGCGCCGTTGTTGGTCGTCCCCACGCCGACTGGGGAGAAGAAATAATAGCTTTCATCACGACACATCCCAATACTTCGGTCACCAAAGAAGATCTAAATGAACTCTGTTTAGAACATATAGCGCGATTTAAACGACCAAAAGACTACCGGTTTGTGGATAAGTTGGAAAAAAATAATTATGGAAAAATTCTAAAAACGGAGCTCAGAGAGATACTCAGGCGAGAATAACCTTTCATCAACGTATTCCCTTTAAACATCAAGACATTGGCGATGCGTTACGTCTAAATACTCAAGAAGTTGTTTACGATAAGGCGCTATATTTTTGTACTGTTGCATATCAGCGCTCATATTTTTAACTGAGTGAGCAAGGTCCACTAGCGCTTCAGGTTGGCATACTAGTGCTGAAACTTTATCTACATAGGTCTTGATGCTGAAAAGAATCCATCCAGTGTTTGGTAATCGGCGGAGCGTTTGACGTTCGCACCTTAAAAAAATCAGATCGCCTGCATTTTTCGAATTGACACTTGTAGAGTAGTCAGTGCTAGTTTTTCTAATGGGTTGATATAGATCCGGGTCATCTGTTAAAGACCAATTCACTCGCCAAACAGGCTTATTAACATCTAATTTATCAAAGTACCTATCCACAGGTCTTGCTAATTTATTTTCGTAATCAGGAACTGGAGAGTGGATATCAACCATGCGCTTCCCGATTTTGTCGATAAGCCGCCAACGAGATGGGAAACATAAGGATGCAGCTTCCAAAGTATATCCCGTGTCTCCAGGAGCCATAAGACACAGGTCCTCTTGTACGATTCTACCCGCCAAGTTGAGGGGCATTTCTGCAAATTCTTTCCTAGAAAAGTTTCGCTTTATTCCATCGATAAAAATTTTATCTCCATCAATTCTTACAAGCTCAGAGTGAAAGGTATTCATATAGTCTATAATTAAATCTAAGACTTCCTGTTGGGCTAATTGACTTCCCTTCTTACTCTGAAACACTTCGTTATTTTGGTTGGCCAGTAACGCTTCTTTTTCCAATAGTTCTCTATAGTAATACTCATCCGGCTCAAGCCATTCATCTAAATTCAAAGAGATAATACCCATTGACAATCTAAACCTGCCTTTGTCAAAAGGCATATATATGGGGTTTTTGCGACATATTAGTTTTTTTAAAGTCATGTGAACTTTGTGCCAATATCTGTTGTCTGCACAAAAAAGTTTATTTAGTTAAGGGCGAAGGGCACCCGAACCTGATGTAGTTCGAGGCGATGTTCCATCATAACCAATTAATCTATTAGCCTCTTGCCCTTTTAGCGGTTCAGTATAGCAATTAACCGTGCCGATTGTTCTGTAGCAATAAATGGACTCCGCTGCAACGGTCGCCGAAGGCTTTTTACTCGCGCCGATCATATCTTTAATCTTGTCGCGAACTTGACTATCGCACCCACTGAGACAAACCATTAATGCTAACAGTAAGGCGATTTTTTGCATTTCCTTCTCCGGGTATACAGAAACTTCACAAAAAGAGAGCTTCCTTAAACTAGGCAATCACTTCTCAGTGTACAGTGTTCAAAACTGTTCGCACAGTATCTGCTATAAAATCAACCTGCTTTTTTTCTATTATCAACGGGGGAGAAAGAGCAATAGTATCGCCCGTAGTACGAATTAAAAGCCCCGCATCAAAAGCTTTCTGAAAAGCATCCATCGCTCGAAATGTGGGTTTTCCGGGGATAGACTCTAGTTCAATCGCCCCCATCATCCCTAAGTTACGCACATCAATTACATTATTAGCATCGCCAAGCGAATGTAAAGCGGACTCAAAATAAGGGGCTAATTCTGCCGCACGAGCAAACAAGTCATCATTTCGGTACACATCTAGCGTAGCTATTCCAGCAGCACAGGCAAGCGGATGTCCGGAATATGTATATCCATGAAAAAACTCTATTGCATTCTCCGGAGCCGCGTTCATAAACGCATCATAAATACCATCCCTAACAAATACGGCTCCCATGGGTACTGTAGCATTTGTTATTCCTTTGGCCGTAGTAAAAAGGTCTGGCTTCACATCAAAATACTCATTAGCAAAACTATCCCCAAGTCGACCAAAGCCCGTAATCACTTCATCGAAAATAAGAAGAATGCCATGCTTCGTACAAATTTCACGCAATCTTTTTAAGTAACCTTTTGGAGGAATTAGAACACCTGTAGAACCAGCAACTGGTTCGACGATAACGGCGGCGATAGTCGAGGCATCATGTAAGGCAACTATTCTTTCCAGATCTTCCGCAAGATGAGTTCCCCAATCAGGCTGACCGCGTGTAAACGCATTGTGCTCTAGATTATGCGTATGGCTCAAATGATCTATACCTGTAAGCATATTGCCAAACATTTTTCGATTCGGCGATATTCCGCCGACGGATATACCTCCAAATCCAACACCATGGTAACCTCGCTCGCGACCGATAAAGCGAGTACGAGATGCTTCCCCGATGGTCCGTTGATAGGCCAATGCCATTTTTAACGCCGTATCCACAGATTCTGACCCGGAATTAGTAAACATAACGTGGCTATATTCTTTAACCATTCCAGTTAGTTTAGATGCAAACTCGAAGGATAACGGATGACCAATTTGAAACCCTGGGGCGTAATCGAGCTTCTCTACTTGTTTGCGAACAGCATCTATAATTGGTTGTCTTCGGTGCCCTGCGTTGACGCACCATAACCCGGAGGTGCCATCTAAAACACGTCGCCCATCCGGCGTAATGTAATGCATACCCTCGGCTTCGCTAAAAAGTCTTGGCTGCTTCTTAAAACTCCGATTATCAGTAAATGGCATCCAAAGAGAATCTAAATCATTTGGTATCGTAACATCTGAAATCGACATATATAGCTCCCAAAAGGTTATCATCCGTCTCTAAATAAAACTAGGACTTACCTAAAATCGAACTATAGAACAGCAATAAATAGATTGCGACTCTTTAACTAGAAATCTTATCAAACAGATCCTGATATTTCGAAACGACAATACTTTTTGTAAAATTAGACATGAAGATCGATTTTCCTGCTTTGGCCAAGGCCTTCGAACTCTTGGAGTCATTAAGAACATCCTTAATCGCGGATGCTAACGAGATCGGATCATCGACAGGAGAAAGTAAACCATTTTTACCGTGTTCAATAAGATAACTAGGCCCATCACTAGCCGCAGCAATAACCGGCTTACTCTGCGCCCATCCTTCGAGCACGACGTTTCCGAGAGGCTCGTGCCGGGAAGGGCATATCAACGCATCACAGGTGGCGATCAAATTTTTTGTATCGCGTTGCCACCCAAGGAATTTCACTCGCTCACTGACGCCTATTTCTTCCGCCAACGATGTAAGAGTCGATAATTCTTCTCCATCACCAGCTAACCATAAAAAAGTATCCTTGAGTTCTACCATCGCTTTTAACAGCACATCAAATGCTTTATTCTTGTGTAAACGCCCCAATGAAAGGATTAAAGGGACTTCATTAGGAGTATTGAAATTAGCCCTATCAATCGGTGTACCCTTCTCCTGATCAACGAAATTTGGAATATAGTGGCACTTACCAACAGGCCAGTTACTTCGCTTTAAATACTCAACTATTTGGGGAGTATTACCAATAAGATGATCGCAATTTTTATAATACTTTAGGTTATAATAACCTCCAAGCCGAGCGACATGAACAAAAGGCCCCATAGAAATTTTGCTTGTTGCCCTGTTCATCCAAGATAGCACGATATCCGGTTTATAAGAATCTATCACCCGTTTCATTTTCCATTGTGTTAAAAAGTCAAAGCGGGCACCAAACCTAAGTTCTACAGGACAGATACTAGCATCCCTCAATAACTGGGCCCGTTCTTTGTCCTTCCGCATCACGATGATTTGCTGTTGCCCAGCTTCTTCTAGACCAATAGCTAGCCGCGTGAAGAAAAGTTCCGCTCCCCCATGTGGGGCCCCAGCTATTGCCTGTAATAATTTCACCATTTATTCTCGTATTCAGTCGGGTTGATTCTAGATCATGAGAAACATATAAATTTATCCTAGGTTACTGCACTAAAATCAACTAAATCGAAGATTTTTTAGGAGCCAACTGTTTGACAAGGCAAATAGTAAAGAAATCTAAGGTCCTTGTAGTGCAACCACTTCCTGGAATGGGAGATATCATCTGGCATCTTCCCCATCTTAAAGCAATCGCAGCAAATACAGCATCCAATCAAATTACTCTTTTGACTAAAGATCGTTCACTAGCACATGAACTTTTGTTAGGAACACAGTATATCAAAGAAGTACTTTATCTATCCAAAGTTAAAAAAGATGGCCAGGGTATTTTGGGTGGCTTTCGGTTGGGTAATTTTTTAAAGCCCTATAAATTTGATCAAGTTTGGATACTTCACGGCTCTCCTCGATATGGAATCGCCGCTCTTCGAGCCGGGATAAAGGATAGAATTGGCTATGGAATAGGATGGCAAGACGCATTTTTAACTTCCCCATACACAATGACCAGAGAAGACATGGGACTTGGCGCGATAAAGAAAGCAAGTCGTTGCCTTGAACTTAACGGGGTTGAAATCAACGAAAAGAAACCGCAGCTGACGCTTACAACCGGCGCCTTAAACGCTGCTAAAACTCTTCTGAAAAATAATTATAATAATACTGTTGGACTTGCTATCGGGTCCAGCGAACCCTCTAAACAATGGGGGGCTGGAAACTTTATTCATTTGATTGATTCTATTCGCACAAAATATCAGTCACAGATAGTCCTCATCGGAGGCCACGATGACTCAGTAATAGCTAGATCAATTCACGAAAACTTCGATTCCCCCGACTGGATAACACAAGCTATTGGGTTACCTATTTTGGAAGCATCAGCCGTATCATCCCTATGTAATATCTGTATTGGGAACGATACAGGAATTTTAAATATAGCCGCTGCTACTGGCACCTTTTCAATCGGATTGTATATTGCGTCCGCCCCTCAAAATGATGACCCGCTAATAAAACCGATAATCCCTCCAAAGATAACTACTCTTTCAACCCAAAACATTGGTAAGCTTACCAATAAAATGATTATGGAAACCATATCAACTGTTTCTGGTTTCCAATAACTTTATTGCAGCATTAAAAACCTTCTCTACAGACAACCCACCCATTAGGGAGCCAGTTGGATCAGGTTTAAAGTCGGGTTTTAATGATAATTCATGGAAAGTTTCATCGGACCTTACAAAACCACAATGATCTCCCCAGGGACTATAATTTTCATCACGTGTAGGACCAAACAAACCCAAGGTTGGTGTTCCAGTAGCCGCGCAAAGATGCATCAAACCACTATCATTACCAACATAAATAGAAGCTCTTTTAAAAATAGCAGCAACATCTAAAAATGGAATCGGGCCGACTAGGTCTATCTTTTGGGCAGGTTTTATCGCCTGCAAAACCGGTTTTGCAATATCTTCTTCGCCAGGCCCACCAACTACGGCTATCCTCGTATTAAAGAAGAAGGGGCACTCTGAGGTCAGCCTATTAATCAATTCAATAAACTTATCTGTTGGCCAGATTTTTGCTCCCCAATTTGCTGTTGGACCGACCACTAGTAATGGCCGAGGATCATCCAATCCAAGAATAGAATCTGCGAATTTTTCATTTGCTTCATTTATCCAGATAAACGGATTGGCTGGCTTTGTTAATTTAAGAGTATGGCGCATATCCTCCAACCGATGAACTCGCTTATCAAACCGCTTGTAGATATATCGTCTCGGCGTTAACAAACACCAAGCTATAGCAGAACCCCGCATATCGACTACCAAATACCATTGCCGTCTAATAGTAATTCCTAGCAGTTTTCTCCAATGCGCTAACATAGGGCCCTTGCGCATCGAGATAACCCTCTCTAGTCGAGGGACGTTATCAAAGAGTCGATGTGCCGCTGGTCCACATGCTATCGTAAATTTAGCAGTCGGATATTTGTCGATCAGGTGCTTTAGAAGACCAGTTGTTAAAACAGCATCTCCAACCCGGCTGGATGTTATAAATAAGATTCTCATATCACCATCATTATAAAGAGACGTAACGATCAATAAAATACATTATAACAAATATTAATATCTCTAAGACCATGGTATGAACTGCATCACGGGAATGTTAAAATATTGTACTAAACAGATGTAAATTGAGGACGAGATGACCGACGAAAATGAAACTTTGATGATAGAAAGTTCAACACTCGCCGATTGGATGTCTGCAGGCGATGTTTGCCTTTACGATGTCCGTGAAGAACATGAGTTCGCTAAGTCACGAATACCCGGATCTATCTTGTTGCCAATTTCTGTTTTCGATCCTCAGCAAGTGGCTTTAACGACAAAAAAGAAATTGGTGTTTCATTGCAGAAGTGGCGTTCGATGCGGCCAGGCCGCAGAAATTATGCGATCTTTTGGTTATGAAGGTTCCATTTATCGGTTGACAGGAGGTATTTTGGCGTGGGCGGAGAGTGGCGGAAAAATAGAACCTGGAGACAATTGATTCTATATAATTGGCATCAAACGGTAGCACTTTTCTCTAAAACTCGCTATGTAGATTTAATTTATATAGAAAATAAATGCGTATAGAGTAATTTAGTTTTTAAAGCCGCCAATTAGGGAAACTCACAATGCACATCTATCTGCCAATTGCGGAGATGTCAGTTAACATATTTCTCATTCTAGCGATGGGCGGAGGAATCGGTTTCCTATCTGGATTATTTGGGGTCGGGGGTGGATTTTTGATGACGCCCCTTCTGATTTTTATAGGAGTTCCTGCGCCGGTGGCAGTAGGAACAGAAGCCAATCAAATCGTAGCAAGTTCTGTCTCGGGTGTTTTGGCGCACTGGCGAAGAGGCAATGTTGATTTTAAAATGGGCAGCATTTTACTAGTGGGCGGTTTTTTTGGCTCCTCTGCAGGTGTTGTCCTCTTCAAATATTTGCAATTTATAGGGCAGATCGACCTTGCAATAAAACTAAGTTTCATTATTTTTCTGGGAATTATTGGGAGTTTAATGTTCTGGGAAAGTATCCGAACTATAATAAGGTCACACAATCCCTCCAGCCGACGACGAAAGCTTCATCAACATAATTGGTTACATGGGCTACCCTTAAAGGTTCGTTTTCGAAAATCAAAGCTATATATTAGTGCTATTCTACCCTTCGTAATTGGGGCCGTAGTCGGTGTCCTATCGGCGATAATGGGAGTGGGCGGTGGGTTTATAATGGTTCCTGCTATGATTTATCTGTTGGGAATGCCTACCTCAG
>QBVV01000057.1 GCA_003284265.1 SAR116 cluster bacterium AG-313-A07 | reverse complement strand
TGAAGGGATCAACGTTTTAGATTTAACGCATGCACTTTCAGGCCCATTCTGTTCCATGTTGCTGGCAGAGCTAGGGGCAAATATTATAAAAGTAGAACCCCCAACCGGTGATCACTTCCGGCCAGCTAATAGTGGAGCGACATTTGCGGTGGTAAATAGAAACAAACGGAGCATTTGCATTGATTTGAAAAGACCAGAAAGTGCAAAGGTTATGACAACATTAATAACAAAATCCGACATAATGCTCGAAAACTTCACGCCTGGCACAGCAAAACGATTGGGTTACGATTACGAAAAAGTAAAAAAAATTAAGTCTGATATTATCTACGCTTCAATTTCTGGATTTGGCCAATCTGGTCCCTATAAGGATTTGAAAGGGTATGATGCTGTAGCTCAGGCCATGTCTGGGATAATGGCATCGACTGGGGAACCTGATCGTGCGCCAGTTCGAGTTGGTCCCTCCTTGATCGATATGGGAACGGGTATGTATATGGTTATTGGAATTATGGATGCTCTCCGAAAAAAAGATGCGACCAATGATGGTGCATATCTAGATTTTAACCTTTTGGACTCCGCCCTTTCTTGGATGTCTCAAAGTATCGCTAACTACTCAAGAACCGGAATTGTCCCGCCCAGAACCGGTTCAGCGCTCGCATCATTTTCTCCTTATCAAGTTTTCAATGCCAAAGATGACCAGATCTTTATTGGCGCATCAACTGAAACATTTTGGAACAAACTGTGTGATGCGCTCGATTTACAAGAATTGTTGCGTGACCCAAGATTTGTTGACATGAAATCCCGGGTCACTAATAGAAGCACATTGACTAAAATCATAGAAACAAAAATTAATACTCAGACAGTGAACGATATTCTAACAAAACTGCGTGCGGCAGAAATCCCCTGTGCTCCTGTTCTCTCAGTTGAAGGTATAGTCAATGACCCTCATGTGAACTACAGAAATAGATTAATTAATTCCGAAGACTCCGAGATAGGCCAAATACTGCAAACAAGGATGCCTATTGGTGATGGAACAGCGCCCCAATCGGCCCCAAAACTTGGAGAGCACAATAGTGAAATTCTTACAGAGTATGGCTTTTCTGCTAAAGAGATTGCACAGCTTGCAAAAACGGGAACAATATTAAACTGAAGTATTTAATCTAATTTTAAACATTTCTATGGTTTATGGGATACTTTCTAAACCACCATCAACACTTAAAGCTTGTCCAGTTATTGTGCTTCCGAAATCTGAACATAGGTAACCAATCATGCTTGCAATATGCCTTTGTGGGATAAAGGTATGAAGCGTTGTTCCTGACATCATTTCGTCCCTTGTTTGATTTTCTGAGACGCCCTCGGCTTTGGCTTTTGCTTGAATGACACGGTTTATTCGATCACCGTCGACGGGGCCTGGTTGAATACAGTTACAACGAATGCCATATTTCCCGACTTCTAAGGCTGTAGTACGAGTCAAACCAACGATGGCCCATTTTGCTGCAGAATATGGACTTCGCAGCGGAAACCCGAATTTCCCCGCGGCTGAGGAGAGGTTAATGATACTTCCACCATTGTTATCGCTGGCTTTGATACGAGGTATGGATTCTTGAGTACCTAGAAATGCACTCGTTAAATTTATATTAACGCAGTTATTCCACTCCTCAAGTGAAATATCCTCTATTAATGCCGTTGGACCCGCCGTCCCCGCGTTGTTGATCATGATATCTAAACCACCAAGATATTGGTCGGCTTTATTGAAAAATGATTTGAATTGATCAGGGTCGCTGACATCTACTCGCACACCGGCCACATTATCAAAACTTGATAGTGTATTCTCAAGAGCAGTTTCATCAATATCACAAATAAATACTTTGGCACCTGCCTCAACAAAAAGCCTTGTTGTTTCTCGTCCAATACCACCTGCACCAGCAGTAATTATTACCCGCTTATCTTTGAATTCCAAAAGAAACCTCCTAGATTGCCTATACTTATATCTGATTTTATAACATTGGTATTAATCACTTATTATAAACATTGGTATTAATCACTTATTATAATTGGCTCAATACGGTTTGTCGCCCGCAATAGTTACCCTGTAACCATGCCGTACTTGCGGGTAATAGTCCCAAACTGAACGATGTTGAACGCACCTATTGTCCCAAAAGGCTACAGAGTTCTCTTTCCAACGAAACCTGCAGTGAAATTCTGGAGTTGCGATATGCTCATATAACATAGCCAATATTGAATCACTTTCCTTTTTATTTAAACCTTCTATCCGGGTAGTGAAGTTTTCATTCACAAAAAGAGTTTTCTTTTTAGTTACTGGATGTGTTCGAACCATTGGATGTAGCGCTTCAGGATACGCGTTTTCACCATCACGCAAAGCCCCTTTATGATTCAAACGATCACGATGAACCCCAATTGACTCATGCCATGCGGAAAGACTGGAAATAAAGGACTTAATTGGACCCGATAGTTGCTCATAAGCATGATACATTGACGCAAACATCGTATCTCCGCCAACCTTGGGTATTTGGTGCAAATGTAAAATGCTTCCCATTGGAGGTTCTAAATCGCAAGAAACGTCAGAATGCCATTTCATTCCAGCCACAGCCTTAGAATTCTCGTCGGCATGTATTGTCAAAATTTCTGGATGGCCATCGATTTTAGCTGCGGTCGGGTGTATGTGTAACGAACCAAAATTTCGCCCAAAAGCTTTGTGACGTTCAAGGCTCATCTTTTGATCACGAAAAAAGATAACCTGATGGTCTAACAGAGCCCGGTTCACCTCTGCTAGTACCTCCTTATCTAACGGTTTAGATATATCGACCCCAGATACCTCCGCACCAATTATAGGACTTAAAGGATCAATCTCTATTTTTTGATATACCATAGCGTTCCTCACATATTATGAAACAATATTACTTAGGGATATGACGCTGCACGATGAGGCGAATCAACTCCCTTTTCTAAACCGAGAACTCGCAATCACAATATTGTTCACCCACCCTTATCTCCAGCCAACCCTTCGAATAAGCAGGCTACGGCCTCCGCTCCAGGATCCGTAACATTTTCCAGCACTCCTCTGGATAAATAAGCAGCACGACCAGCTTTAGCTATTGGCATCTTTTTTGTTGCATCAGCCCCTGCCCTCGCTGCTTTAGCAACATCAAAAAGAGTTTTACCTTCATTTAATTTTTTCAATGCAGGGGCTAAAGCGTCGATCATTGTTCTATCGCCAATCTGTGCACCGCCGACCTCCATCATACGGTTTAATCCGGCTTCCAGGGCCTTGGACCAATGCAGACTATTATTGAATTTTTGCCCTGCAGCAGAAAAGAATATTGCCATCAAAACACCACTAGACCCTCCCATCGCCCTACTTAACAACTCACCTATCGCCTCGAAAAACTGCTTCGTATCCCCTAGTGGCAATCTATCCAGTTCCTCGACAAGCGCCCTAGCAGCACCTGCCAGTGTGGAACCAGTATCCCCATCGCCTATTTTTGAGTCTAGTTTGTTAAGGGCTTGCTCCTTTTCCCTCAATATTAAACAGCACTTTTGAAGTACATGCCTGAGTTCAATGTTTTCTGACGGCCTCCAATCTTTTTTTGTTTGAATAATTGGCAGATCAGAAATTATTGGGTCGATTAATGGAACTGGTTTGGGCCATGCTCGCGGGCCAACAGGAGAAGTTAATGCCTCGGCTACAAGTTTACTGGAAGGAAGTATAGACACAGAAAAACCATGCATATCCAAAGATGTCATGAGCATTTCGGGACCAATAATTAAAGATAACTGCGATGCTAAATCGGATTTTGCGATCTCTCCTTTTAAAACCGCCATCTCCAGCGGAGTACATCCACCAAGATTATTTAATATTAATGCATATTTTTGATCATGACCCATTTTCGACTGGAGATGAGATAAAATTATTTTCACAATCGACCCTGCATTTTCAAATGCAATCAATTCCCTCCCTGGTTCTCCATGAATTCCTAAACCAAGCTCTGCCATGCCTTCAGTTATTCTTTCATCTTTGATCATACCAGGAACGGTGCAATTATCGATCGAAACTCCAATCGATGAAATTAATGGTATAAGAGATTGCGCAGCATCGAATATTTTGTCTAAATTTTCGCCTTCCTCTGCCAAGAAGCCGGCAATTTTGTGAATAAAAAGTGTCCCGGCAAGCCCTCTAGCCTGTACATCGTCAGGTAATGAAATATCATCATCAACAATAACCATCTTGATATTCAAGCCGCGGGCTTTTGCTTTTTCAGCGGCTAATCCAAAATTCAGCCGATCTCCAGTATAATTTTTAACAATCAGTAAGCATCCCTTTTTACCAGTGACTGCCAAAATACCAGCTAAAATAGCCTCAACACTCGGAGAGGCAAAAACTTCACCGCATACCGCTGCTGTAAGCATCCCCTTTCCAACAAAGCCAGCATGGGCAGGTTCGTGGCCTGATCCTCCTCCAGAGATGATGGCGACCTGATCAAATTTCCAATCGGCCCGGACAATCACTTTTATGTGCGGAAATCCATCGAGACGTGAAACCTGTCCTTCTTGCCCTCTCAAAAAACCATCTATCGCTTCTGTCACGAGCGTATCGCGTGAATTTATAAATTGGCCCATTAACAAATTCTCCAATTATGTAAGACGACTTATCATTAAACGCTTTCTATTTTAGTCTTTCTCGAACTTTAGACATTAACTCCAAGTGTTTGTCATGCTCTCCCGCGAAGCGAAGGACCAAATGGCTCGCACCCGCATTTATAAAGGATTGCAGATATTGGACCGCACCCTCTAACGGACCTGCGTAACACGCTTGTATCTTTTTTAATACGTCAGGTCGGGCTCCATAATAGGAAGAGAGAAATTGATCGGCTCGATTTTGAGCTTTTTCAATACTTTCGTCTATTGAAAGTGTTAAATAAGCTGCACAGGTAATAGCGTTAACATCACGCGCTGATTGCTTCGCCCGCGTCCGCATCTGTTGCCAATTATTCTTGATTAATTCGGCATCAGGAGTTATTGGAAACCATCCATCAAATTCCTCTCCAACACGTTTGATATTAGCCTCGGCACCACCACCTATCCAGATAGGCGGACCATTTTTTTGAACCGGAATAGGACCTAAAACTCCTTGTTTGACCGTCCATCTACCATCCCAATCTACTGGCTCACCGCTCCAAAGGGATCGGCACAACCTTAAACCCTCGAGCATTCGCCCAACCCTTTTTTCAAATGGAACCCCGGCCGCCATAAATTCATTCCGAATATTCTCTTGATCTGTGGCTATGCCCACACCAATGATTGTTCTTCCGTCGGAAACCTGGTCAAGTGTTGAAATCTGATGAGCCATAACCACTGGATTTCTTAAAGCCGGTAATAATATTGCCGTCCCCAGAACTATATTGGCCGTTCTGCCGGCAACACCGGCCAATAGTGTTAGTGGCTCATGTCTCGGCCTCGCAAGAAGTGAATCCCCTACCCAAACCGAGTCGTATCCAAGATCTTCTGCTTTCTCAGCTAATTTTAATAATGGTGCGGCTGCATGGCATCCCTCCATAACACTCTCCCTGGTGGGTAATAAGTAGCCAATACGCACTGTCATAGTCGCCTCTTTCACAGATATGTTATTTAGTTTATCTAGTCTGTTCTAAATCTTATGTTGTTTATAATCTTGCTACTATTAACTCGATTAAATAGCTTGTTATCAAGCGACAAAAACAACTCCACCCCAGCTATCAAGTTAGCGTTATGTATAGAGGTTTATTATGAGAGCAGCAGTCGTCACCGAAAATGGTGTAGAAATTCAGGATGTAGCGAAGCCAGAGCCAAAACCGCATGAGGTTCTTGTGCGAGTACGAGCGTGTGGATTAAATCGCGCTGATTTAATGGTAGCTAGTGGTATGGCGCATGGAGCTATTGGAGGCTCTGGAACCATAGTAGGGCAGGAGTTTTCCGGAGAAATTGTGGCCACTGGGTCGGAAGTTAGAGGCATGAAGGAAGGCGACCGGGTCATGTGTCATGGCACAGCCAGTTGGGCAGACTATGCACTTGCTGACTGGGGTCGGACAGTACCGATACCCGACGCCAACATGAGCTTTGAACAAGCAGCAACCCTTCCTGTGGCACTTTACACGATGCATAATGCAATTGTAACGAATGCAAAGATCCAACCTGGAGAAACCATACTGATTCAAGGCGCAAGCTCAGGGGTTGGACTAATGGCACTCCAAATTGCAAAATTAAAAGGCGCGAAAACAGTTATAGGCACATCAACCAATTCTGAACGTAGAGCTAAGCTAAGAGATTTTGGAGCAGACTTAGCAGTGGACTCCAAAGATCCAAATTGGGCCGATACAGTTCTTGAAGCAACCGATGGTAAAGGTGTTGATATAATAATAGATCAGCTCTCCGGCTACGTCGCCAATGACAATTTGAAAGCGACAGCTATTATGGGCAGGATCATTAACGTTGGCCGCCTGGGTGGTTTTAACGGCAACTTCGATTTTGACCTCCATGCGGCTCGAAGAATTCAATATATAGGCGTCACATTTAGAACGCGTTCCATTGAAGAAATTCGCGCGATAACAAAAGAGGTTCAAGAAGACCTTGGAAAGGATATTGAAGCAGGAAAGCTATCACTTCCTATTGATCAAAGTTTTAAACTTGAAGATGTGAATGATGCCCTTGCTAAAATGAAAGCCAACGAGCACTTCGGAAAAATAACACTAGTTGTCGACTGAAAACGCCCACGCAAGCTTCGCGAATATAGGAGAGATTCTCAAAAATGGTCTCTCTTATACAGACTTCCTAAACTTTCCCGCTTCTTTTGCCTGATTTCTAACTGAATTAAAATTCCAAAAACAACAACTCCTATTAAAAAGTAGAGTTTGTTTGTGTCTATATCGAGCTTTATTGCGTAAATAATACTGCCAATAAAGAAAAAAACAGCATACCAAAACACTATTACTAGGGACGGCATAGGCCTAAACTCAAACAAATACCTAAAAAAAATCAATGCAAGTAAACAACCAACAGCAAAACGGACCGCGTTCAGCCTATAAAGTTCCTCTTCCGGGGTCACGGAGATATTTAATGGGAAGTATAGGTTAAGTCCAAGAACGTTTACTGTTATCGCCACACAAAGCCACAGAAATAAAGCGGCCAAACATATTTTACGGAAACTCACCATTAAATTATCGTTTCGTTTTCGATGACACTAAATAAGCAGAACCTATTTTAATAGTTCTGTCAATCTAAATGCGAATCACTCTCACTTAGGTGTTGTTTATGAAGTCTCTACTCACTCTTGCCCGTATAAATCATATTGTTTTCTCAAATCGTGGGCAGCCTTAAATTCCAGGTTTACCTCAGCATGCGTTAAGTCATAGAGAGGCGCATAAGGGGCATTTTGGTAGATGTTTTCGTCCTTAACCTCGATATCAACACCCGTCTTGTAACGTAAAGTTTTTAAAGTTTCATCCGGTGCTAAAATAGTTGGACCGCAGATAAAGTATGGGCCAAATCCTGGTTCTTCCAAGATTAGAGCTTTTCTGTAAGCTACGGCAAGGTCTCTTGGATCAACATAGTGCCACATAGCGCCACCTCCTGGGGGTTTACCCGCACTAGAAACCGAACCTTTATATCCTTCAGGGTCTGCCGCACGAGCCCTCACTTCCGCTTCAAATTCTGGATAAAGAACAAAAACCGGTCGCATAACAACAACATCAAAAGCGCCATCATCAACAAAGCTTTTTGCCATTTCTTCGCATAGCTTTTTACTTAGAGCATACGGGTCCGTTGGGCGACGGGGATGATTATGATCTATTGGTAGGTACGATGGAGGGATCATAGCCCCCGAGAGAACAGTGTATCCAATAACAGAGTCACTCGACGTTAAGATAATTCGTTTTACTCCTGCTTCCTGAGCTGCCTTCAATACGTTCCACGTCCCCGTTACGTTAGTATGAATAATTTCACTACCAGAGCCACTCCATATATTCGGTATGGCAGCAATTTGCACTACCGCATCGATTCCCTCGCATGCGGCCCTAACCGCGTCAATGTTCAAAATAGAATCTTGAATATGTGGCAGACCATTTTTATCTGGTAAAATATCAAGCCCGGACAGCTGAAACTTATCTTTCAATTCTTGAATGACATAGTCGCCCATTAAACCACCAGCCCCAGTCACCAAAACTTTTTTTAATTTCACGAGCCACTCCAAATCGAAAAGAAAATTAAATGATAAAAAGATAATAATGGCAAAAAAAATCCATCCAATCCCCTTGATAATAGACATAGAGAAAAGAACACATATCGGCTGAGACTTTGAATCTAAATATTGGAAAATGGAATGAAAAAAATCACAGGCAGTTAGTCCTGAAGTAGGATAGGAGCTTTAATTGTGGATAGTTTGAATAAAATTCTGATAACTCATACTGGAAGCCTTCCAAGACCTGATGCGCTTACCAAATTGTATACCCAGATGGTAGCAGGAGAACCAATCGATGAAGGAATACTAGATCAGCATATAGCTTCGGCTACTCGCAGTGTAATTAAGCAACAGCGGGACAGTGGAATAGACATTCCTAATAATGGAGAACAATGTCGGGAAGCATTTTTTTTATATATTCAAAGACGAATGAAAGGCTTTGGAGGAAGGGGGTCAAGAAAACCTTGGGGTGATTTGTTAGACTATCCTGAGTTTGCAGAATTTAGCCAAGCAAACTTTGCAGCGAAGACGATGGTCAGCAATAGAAATCCTCCTGTTGCGTTGAAGGAAGTTAAGTATGTCGCTCCAGAAAAAAATCTTGCGGAAATTCATAATTTCAAAACTATTTTATCTGAAGAATGGCCAAGCTGTAGTAGCGCATTCATTACAGCCCCTTCACCTGGCATGTTGGCTGCTGCAATGCATAATCGATATTATCAAAATGATGAGGAGTATCTGAGTGCGCTAGGCAAAGCGGTTTCCATTGAATATCACGCCGCAGTTAATAATGGCCTCCTATTGCAAATTGACGCACCAGATCTCGCTATGGAACGCCACCTGACATTTGCAGATAAACCAGTAGATACTTTCCTAAAGTTTGCTGAGGATGTTGTTGCCCAAATAAACAAAGCAATAATTGGTATACCGTCAGATAAAATAAGACTGCACGTGTGTTGGGGTAACTATGAGGGGCCCCATCACCTCGATGTACCATTAAAGGAGATCCTGCCAATTTTACTCAAAGCTAATGTTGACGGGCTAATGCTTCCTTTCGCAAACCCGCGACATCAGCATGAAATCGACGTACTACGCGATATGCCTTTGGGAGCTAATCAATACCTAATAGCTGGTGTAGTGGACCCTCTGACAAATTTCATTGAGCACCCAGAAGTCATCGCTCAAAGGATCGAGTCAGCAACCAAAGCTACCGGTGATCCTACGAAGGTCCAAGCCGGTACTGATTGTGGATTTGATACCGCCGCTGGGATGGGAAGAGTAACCAGTGATATTGCATGGGCAAAATTGAAAGTGATGCGGGAAGGTGCTCAAATAGCAGCTTCTCGGTTGTTCTGATAATTTGATATTTTTACTCTTTATAAAAACTTCCACCTAGCTTACTTTTGGGAACTAAACTTTTTAAACCGGATTTTTTCGATGTTGCTAGAACAGACTGTTTCTGAACATTATGCCAATAAACATCTGTTAGAAAAAATATACATAGGCCTTGGAAAACTTGGTATTGATAAGAGCCAATTAACACCGTCTGATTTATCGTCTGTTGATGAATTTCATATTGGTGGGTCGGAAGGCACATTGATGCTGGCAGAGAAGCTATCCATAAACGCATCGAGTTCTGTATTGGACATTGGATGCGGTGAAGTTTTTGCCTCTCCGAGTGTTGAGGCTATTTTAGCTGGTATTTTGGCAGTCACTGGTAAAAAGGGATGCTTACTGATTGTTAAAAATTATACTGGAGATCGGCTGAATTTTGGATTAGCCGCTGAAAAAGCAAAAGCCCGCGGCTTGAATATCAAGATGGTTATTGTTGATGATGATATTTCATTACCTGACGATGTACAGGCTAGAGGGCTTGCCGGGACACTTTTTATTCACAAAATTGCCGGCTTCTTGGCAGAGGAAGGCGAAAATTTAGACAAAATATTCGATGCTGCGCAATCTCTTATACCATTAATTTCATCGATTGGAGTTTCGATCGATAATTGCACCGTTCCTGGTATGATCAAAGATGAAAGAATAACTGAAGGCATGGCAGAGCTTGGTTTAGGAATTCATGGAGAACCAGGGAGGGAATTGATTGCATTTGAAAATGCAGGGTCGATTGTGAAAATAATTTTATCTCATCTCCAGTCGAAAATGGGTCATGATCAAAAATATGCATTAATATTAAATAATCTTGGTGGATGTACTCCGCTGGAGATGGCGGTTTTAAAAGGAGAGATCGCAAAATCCGATTTAGCATCGCAGTTATCTTTAATTATTGGTCCCGAAATGCTCATGACATCTTTGGATATGCATGGTTTTTCTGTGTCTATACTTCCTTCCAGTAAACTTGTAGCCGAGGCATTAACTTCTCCTGTTGGCCCGCGAGCATGGCCCAAACCAGTTCCATTAATCGACCCAATAATTTCTGATCTGCCAATTATTCAAACAAAAAAAGATTGGAGGCCGTCAGAAAACATTGAACTCAGGCATGTACTTCAAAAGTGCTGTTTAATATTGAGGGAAAAGGAGCAAGCCCTTAACAAACTAGACTCAAAAATAGGCGATGGGGATACTGGTTCCACACTGGCAGGTGCTGCTAGGGCGCTTGTCGAGGAACTGGATAGATTGCCACTAGGGGATACGAAGCAGTTTTTCGAGGCGATAGGTGAGTTGTTAAGTAGGGCGATGGGAGGGTCTAGTGGTGTTTTGATGGCAATATTCTTTTCTGCTGCAGGGCAAAAATTCAATAATAGTCTGCATTGGTCCAAGGCCCTGGAAGCCGGATTAAACCGTATGATGGAGGTCGGCGGTGCACAGATTGGCGATAGAACAATGATCGACGCTTTAGCCCCTGCATTGAAAAAATTAAATGAAGGTAAAACTCTTTTTGATGTTGCTAAAGCAGCGAGGGCAGGGGCTGATGCAACAAAAAAGATGCCAATAGCTAAAGCTGGTCGTGCTGCTTATTTATCCAGAGGAGTGCTGGAAAATGTTACGGATCCTGGAGCGGAGGCCGTAGCCTGCTTATTCGAAGGGTTGGCTGGAGATAAGGGTGGGTGAACAATATTGTGATTGCGAGTTCTCGGTTTAGAAAAGGGAGTTGATTCGCCTCATCGTGCAGCGTCATATCCCTAAGTAATATTGTTTCATAATATGTGAGGAACGCTATGGTATATCAAAAAATAGAGATTGATCCTTTAAGTCCTATAATTGGTGCGGAGGTATCTGGGGTCGATATATCTAAACCGTTAGATAAGGAGGTACTAGCAGAGGTGAACCGGGCTCTGTTAGACCATCAGGTTATCTTTTTTCGTGATCAAAAGATGAGCCTTGAACGTCACAAAGCTTTTGGGCGAAATTTTGGTTCGTTACACATACACCCGACCGCAGCTAAAATCGATGGCCATCCAGAAATTTTGACAATACATGCCGACGAGAATTCTAAGGCTGTGGCTGGAATGAAATGGCATTCTGACGTTTCTTGCGATTTAGAACCTCCAATGGGAAGCATTTTACATTTGCACCAAATACCCAAGGTTGGCGGAGATACGATGTTTGCGTCAATGTATCATGCTTATGAGCAACTATCGGGTCCAATTAAGTCCTTTATTTCCAGTCTTTCCGCATGGCATGAGTCAATTGGGGTTCATCGTGATCGTTTGAATCATAAAGGGGCTTTGCGTGATGGTGAAAACGCGTATCCTGAAGCGCTACATCCAATGGTTCGAACACATCCAGTAACTAAAAAGAAAACTCTTTTTGTGAATGAAAACTTCACTACCCGGATAGAAGGTTTAAATAAAAAGGAAAGTGATTCAATATTGGCTATGTTATATGAGCATATCGCAACTCCAGAATTTCACTGCAGGTTTCGTTGGAAAGAGAACTCTGTAGCCTTTTGGGACAATAGGTGCGTTCAACATCGTTCAGTTTGGGACTATTACCCGCAAGTACGGCATGGTTACAGGGTAACTATTGCGGGCGACAAACCGTATTGAGCCAATTATAATAAGTGATTAATACCAATGTTTATAATAAGTGATTAATACCAATGTTATAAAATCAGATATAAGTATAGGCAATCTAGGAGGTTTCTTTTGGAATTCAAAGATAAGCGGGTAATAATTACTGCTGGTGCAGGTGGTATTGGACGAGAAACAACAAGGCTTTTTGTTGAGGCAGGTGCCAAAGTATTTATTTGTGATATTGATGAAACTGCTCTTGAGAATACACTATCAAGTTTTGATAATGTGGCCGGTGTGCGAGTAGATGTCAGCGACCCTGATCAATTCAAATCATTTTTCAATAAAGCCGACCAATATCTTGGTGGTTTAGATATCATGATCAACAACGCGGGGACGGCGGGTCCAACGGCATTAATAGAGGATATTTCACTTGAGGAGTGGAATAACTGCGTTAATATAAATTTAACGAGTGCATTTCTAGGTACTCAAGAATCCATACCTCGTATCAAAGCCAGCGATAACAATGGTGGAAGTATCATTAACCTCTCCTCAGCCGCGGGGAAATTCGGGTTTCCGCTGCGAAGTCCATATTCTGCAGCAAAATGGGCCATCGTTGGTTTGACTCGTACTACAGCCTTAGAAGTCGGGAAATATGGCATTCGTTGTAACTGTATTCAACCAGGCCCCGTCGACGGTGATCGAATAAACCGTGTCATTCAAGCAAAAGCCAAAGCCGAGGGCGTCTCAGAAAATCAAACAAGGGACGAAATGATGTCAGGAACAACGCTTCATACCTTTATCCCACAAAGGCATATTGCAAGCATGATTGGTTACCTATGTTCAGATTTCGGAAGCACAATAACTGGACAAGCTTTAAGTGTTGATGGTGGTTTAGAAAGTATCCCATAAACCATAGAAATGTTTAAAATTAGATTAAATACTTCAGTTTAATATTGTTCCCGTTTTTGCAAGCTGTGCAATCTCTTTAGCAGAAAAGCCATACTCTGTAAGAATTTCACTATTGTGCTCTCCAAGTTTTGGGGCCGATTGGGGCGCTGTTCCATCACCAATAGGCATCCTTGTTTGCAGTATTTGGCCTATCTCGGAGTCTTCGGAATTAATTAATCTATTTCTGTAGTTCACATGAGGGTCATTGACTATACCTTCAACTGAGAGAACAGGAGCACAGGGGATTTCTGCCGCACGCAGTTTTGTTAGAATATCGTTCACTGTCTGAGTATTAATTTTTGTTTCTATGATTTTAGTCAATGTGCTTCTATTAGTGACCCGGGATTTCATGTCAACAAATCTTGGGTCACGCAACAATTCTTGTAAATCGAGCGCATCACACAGTTTGTTCCAAAATGTTTCAGTTGATGCGCCAATAAAGATCTGGTCATCTTTGGCATTGAAAACTTGATAAGGAGAAAATGATGCGAGCGCTGAACCGGTTCTGGGCGGGACAATTCCGGTTCTTGAGTAGTTAGCGATACTTTGAGACATCCAAGAAAGGGCGGAGTCCAAAAGGTTAAAATCTAGATATGCACCATCATTGGTCGCATCTTTTTTTCGGAGAGCATCCATAATTCCAATAACCATATACATACCCGTTCCCATATCGATCAAGGAGGGACCAACTCGAACTGGCGCACGATCAGGTTCCCCAGTCGATGCCATTATCCCAGACATGGCCTGAGCTACAGCATCATACCCTTTCAAATCCTTATAGGGACCAGATTGGCCAAATCCAGAAATTGAAGCGTAGATAATATCAGACTTAATTTTTTTTACTTTTTCGTAATCGTAACCCAATCGTTTTGCTGTGCCAGGCGTGAAGTTTTCGAGCATTATGTCGGATTTTGTTATTAATGTTGTCATAACCTTTGCACTTTCTGGTCTTTTCAAATCAATGCAAATGCTCCGTTTGTTTCTATTTACCACCGCAAATGTCGCTCCACTATTAGCTGGCCGGAAGTGATCACCGGTTGGGGGTTCTACTTTTATAATATTTGCCCCTAGCTCTGCCAGCAACATGGAACAGAATGGGCCTGAAAGTGCATGCGTTAAATCTAAAACGTTGATCCCTTCA
>QBVV01000056.1 GCA_003284265.1 SAR116 cluster bacterium AG-313-A07 | reverse complement strand
ACCCCATTATTTATATTGTTATATATATCATTATTGATTGCATCTATCTTCGATCTTAACACCGCCGGATAATAGTCTTCCGTGTTTCCTGTGATCCCATCAAAAGAAGAATTAAACATCCTAATGATTTCGGCACTTTCATTAGAAACAATTGTGCCACGCTTTTTATCCCACAGAACCGGAACACTGGCCCGACTGGTCACGGAGGAATTAGCCTCTAGATAAATTTCATAAATCGATGACTTTCCCAGAATTGGGTCGCCAGTAGTTGAGGGGTAATCATTAGTCAATTCCCAGCCATTTTCTTTCATTAGGGGGTGAACTACAGAAACAGAGACATGTTTGCTCAAGTCCTTTAATAATCTCATTATCAACGTTCTATGAGCCCAGGGACAGGCAAGTGAAACATATAAATGGTAGCGTTCACTCTCAGCTTCAAAACCACCTTGACCTGAGGGGCCGGCGTTTCCATCCGGCGTAATCCAATTTCTAAAGGTAGTTTCATGCCTTTTAAATGAACCATCAGCGGTTCGTCCTTCGACGCTTCGGTCCACCCAGTTCCCATCAATCAAAGTTTTCATTCTTATATTGGCCTTTTCTTACATAATTCCAAAAATCGGCTAACAATCTCCTCGCCTGCATCCTCCTGACAAAAATGGCCAGCATTTTTGATAACATCAAAACTAGAGCTTGGGACTAAGCTAGACCACTCTCTGCCCCAAGAGGGAGGAAAGATAGGATCATTTCCACCAAAAATAAAATGAATAGGGCTCTTCCATTTTTTTAGTCTTTCAAACGCATTAGCTTGTCTTGCAGCTGATCCCGCTTCTGGTTCAGCAAATGGAATGCACCAAGGGAACCGCCGGGCACCTGCTTTAGATTTGATGTTTCCATGGAAAGGAGCCTCATAGGCTGCTTCTATGCGTTCGGGTTTTGTCGATGTACGGGCAAGCGCACGCCTTACAATCGCACCACAGGGAAGATTATGTTTCGTCCACGCTAGCCATTGTCTATTTGTAGCAGCGGATCGCCATTCTCTTATAGCTTTGGAATACTCGAACCCGTCATGATGCAACCAGGTATTTAATATAACTATTCGCTCAAATTTCTCTGGGGTCTCCACAACATTAATAAGCCCAATCGGTCCTGCCCAATCCTGAACAAATGGTGTAATTTTTTTTAAGTTCAACTTTTCAATGAAATCTCTAACGCGCTCAATATGACGGTCGGTAACGTACCATTCGTCATTTAAAACTTTATCACTCCGACCAAACCCTATGTGATCCGGAGCAACACAGCGATAACCAGATTTGACTAAAGGCGGGATCATTTTCCGATAGAGATAACTCCAGGTTGGTTCACCATGGAGCAGCAGTGCGACTGGTCCGTTCCTCGGACCTTCATCTATAAAATGAGTTCTTAGCCCTTCCCACTCTATGTAATGCGGCTTGAAAGCAAAATCATCCAAACCATCAAAGGCAACATCGGGTGTCCTATAAATTTCAACCATTTAACTAAAAACCCATTCTCACTTTTTGATTTTACTTTTATTCTCTATTCATATTTTTACAGGCATATTATTAAATCCTCGAAAACGCGCTAGCCCCATACTTATCGCTGGACCTGTTTGTTGTATCTTCGGAAAACGTTTCACAAGCTCCCCTATAGCTATTCTACCTTCCATCCGGGCTAACGTGGCACCCAAACAAACATGGTGCCCCATAGCAAAAGCTATATGCCGATTTGGTTTACGGGTAATATCAACCTCTTCCGGTTTATTAAATTCGGCGGGATCTCGGTTTGCACCCGCTATAGAGGTATGAATATAAGTTCCTGTCGGTAGTAATTCTCCACCTATCTCCACTTCCCCAGTTGTGACACGATTGCCAACTTGCAAAGGGCTTTCGTATCGTAAACCTTCCTCAATTGCTGTAGTTATTAAATCTGGATCCTCTTTTAAAAGGTTGAGTTGGTCAGGCGCAGAAAAGAACATATGCATCGAATTCGCAACCATACTTGTCGTTGTTTCATGGCCGGCATTTAATAAAAAAATACAATTTTGTATGAGTTCCGTGTTTGTTAATCGTCGCCCATCTACATCACCTAAAATTAACGACATTAGAATCTCGCCATCGTTTTTAGGAGTTTGCTCACTGCGCCGATGGTCGATAATTTGAGACAATACTTCTCCGAATTCTTCCACAGAAAAATTACCCTCATCAAGTCGTTCCTGAGACACTACCGGGTCTAATGCTCCCAAGATATTCAAAGAATATTGACGTAACTTGTGCCTGTGCTCGACAGGAATACCAAGCATGAAAGAGATTATTTCGGTTGGTAATGCCATCGCATATTCTTTAACTAAATCAAATTCCGAAAGGTCCTCTAATCGATCTAATAATTCATTGACTATTTTTATAATTAATGGCTCCATCTCAGCCAGTTTTCTTGGAGTAAAACCAGAAGATAATAATTTACGAACAACAGTATGGTAAGGTGGATCATTGAATACAAGGCTGGTCGTATGATGTTCATATAGTGGCGTTTTTCTGAATTTCTTTTCAAATGCTATTTTTTTATCCGAACTCATTAATGGGTTCCGGTAAACCCTAAGCACATCTGCGTAACGGGTTAAAAAAAGAGATCCGTCTGAATTACGATGCATTGGACTGTATTCTCTCAGAGCTTTGCACGTTGGAAATGGATCTTTAATAAAATCCTGTCCTATAGTATTAAAATCAAAAGTTTCGCCTATTGAAGCATTTGTCATTTGAGACCTGTTTTGATAGTTCTGAACTAACTTAGATATTAGAATCATGCGTTTAAAAATATTTATAGATAGGTCTGTTAGTTATTTTTATTAAACAAATTGAACACAAGAAGTATAGGTAAATACAAATGCTAGATACCACGAAAAAAAAATACTCTCCACTCATACCGCAAGATATGACCGATGAATTATTTTGGAAGGATGGTTTGGCACCTGATGACGAACGTCTTTGGGTCCCAAATGGCCCTGGACGCTGGTCGCGACCACTGTGCCTCAATGTAAGCCAAGGGTATTGGGTTCATATCACTAAAGTTACTAAAGCTGGTGTTGTCTCGCGTCACCGGCACCCGGCTCCTGTCCATGGATTTGTAATTGAAGGAAAGTGGCGTTATCTCGAGCGCGATTGGGTGGCGACTGCCGGCAGCTATTTATACGAACCGCCTGGAGATGTGCATACATTAGTAGTGAACGAAGGAGATACAATGAAAACTCTTTTTCACAACACCGGTGCTTTATTATATTGTGATGACGATGGAAAGACGATTGGATCCACAGATGTCTTTGACAGGGTCAAAGCAGCGCGAAACCATTTTGAAGAAGTTGGCCTTGGAGCTGATTTCGTTAAACGATTTATAAGATAAATTTATTGTATAAATTGCTGAATAACTATCCAGTTTCGATTGGCAACCGCTCGTCCATTGCCCACTCACTCATAGAGTTGTCATATACGCTAAATAGATCAAAACCTAACTGATATAAAATGAATGCATCAAGAGTGGCGGCAATTCCTCCACCGCAATAATTAATAACTTCTTTATTTAAAGTCACTCCATGAGATGCGAAAATGGCATATGCATCTTTGGGTTGTTTGAACTTACCGGTTTCTCGATCAACCAAAGTATGAAACGGGATATTGATACTCCTGGGTATTCTTCCTGGTCTTCCGTAACGTCGACTTTGGCCAAGGTGAATATCTTCAGTTAACGAATTTATTATTATAGTGTTATTATCATCAATTGCTTTGAGAACATCATTTTTATCGACAAACTTCGCCTCTTTGATTTTCATATCGAATTCCGCTGGCGCGAATGTTTTTCCACCTGGTTCTATTGGAAAACTAAGCTTGCACCACTCACTAAACCCCCCATTAAGAATACTTACATTCTCATAACCTAGAGAATACAGCAGATACCAGACCCTCGTAGCCCACTGCATTCCATTTTTTGCATATAAAATTACATGATAGGGATCGCCGATCCCTAATCCCTTAACACTTTCCCCTAATTCTTGAAAGTTGGGCAAAGTTAAACTGTAAATACTGTCCTGATCCGAAAGAGCATTTTGAATATCTATAAATGCTGCCCCAGGAATACTGTTCTTTTTGTAATCAGCGAAGCCGCTTTCAACATCATATGGCTTAGAAGGATGGTCATCCGTGTAATGCAAGTATGTGGTGCAATCAAAAATTCTTATATTCTCATCTCCAAGTCGGTTAAACAACCATTCACATTCCACAATGGCTGCTGGATTTCTCCATTTATTGTCCTTGAGCATCTGAGTGTTCCTTAATCAATTGGAGCAATAATATATTTGAATAGGATACAAAACTTATAAAACCTTACCCCTTGCCACAACGGCTTGCTTTTTTAAAACGTTCTGCCCCTCGATAAATATCACTTCATCGACCATATTACTGACTACGCAGGCGTGATTAGGAATAACTCTTAATTTCTGTCCTATTGAAAGCCCCGTCGGTCGATCAGAAACTATACAGGCATGCTCTTCTGATAGTTGCGATATTATCAATTCCGGATGATCAATAATATGACCATGTCCGGTTAATCCAAATAAATCTGTTGTCAAAACCTTCGAACCCGCATCTATCACAGCTCTTTCAGATGTGGGTGTTGAGACAACAGTAGCGAGAATAGTAAGCGCACAATCTCCTTCACTACAAACCTCTCGCTCCATTAAGGACCGGTCATTATAAATATAAGTACCAATCCTATATTCAGTTCCGATGGGTATTTTCTCCACTTCCCACATATTTGGAGATCCGCCGATTGATACGGTATCCACTGTAATTCCATGAGTTTCTATAAGGTTTTTTGCTGTTTCTAAAAAATGGTTTACTTTTTTTTGTTGTGAGATTGGGGGATATGTCATTAGACCCCCAAATTTTAACCCTGGCATGCTCTCTATCTTTTTGGCTAGAGAACATGCTTCTTCTGGCGTCACCACACCACATCTAAGCGCTCCAGTATCACATTCTACGAGTACTTTGAGAGGTTTTTCAGCTTCTTTAAATGTTTTTGACAGCCCTTTTAGACAGACTACATTATCAGCCACTACAGAAAGATTACATTTTTCTGAAAGTCGCAAAAGCCCCTGCAATTTGGATTCCCCATAAATATTATACGTAATCAAGACATCATCTATGCCTCCTTCAGATAGCATAGATTCTGCTTCACTCACTTTTTGACAGGTAATCCCAACCGCGCCCGCCTTAAGCTGTAGCTTAGCGAGTTCTGGAATTTTATGCGTCTTAATATGCGGTCTTAAATTCAAGCCCTTACCATCACAATATGTTTGGTAAGTTTTTATATTTTTCTCAGTAACCGCCAAGTCAATTAAAACCGCTGGTGTATCTATTTCATAATAATTCATTTGAAAACTCACAATATAAATGACTATCTCTTTTATAATATCATAGGATGTTTAAATAAGCCGCACACAACCTCAATAAATGGTGACTTGTTCTGTATTTATAATTACTTTTAATTTTTTTTTGGGGGAATATTCTATATGCCATCTACCCTTCCTGCTCCTAAAAGCGATTTCATTGGTTTAGAACATAAAATTCATCTTGCCTCTGGAGGAGAACCGCCGATGCTTGTGAACCATCGAAAGGCATTTGAAGATTTTGCAATCGATAAATCCGACGGCATGGAGGGTTACGAAAGACATTGGGCAAAGGTGGATCAGGTTCGAGAACAAGTAGCGTCAATAATTGGACTATCATCAATAGATATTGGACTTATTGGTAATACATCTGAAGGCATAATGAGAGTGGTCGCAAGTATACCATGGGGTCAGCAAGATAATGTGGTAGTTTCAGAAATAGATTACACATCAGGGCGATACGCCTTTGGAAATCTTTCGAAGCTGGGTGTTGATGTACGCGTCGTACCCGCAAAAAACTGGCGAATTGATTGTTCAGAATTGTTAAACTTTTGCGACGATCGAACGCGCGCTGTCTACATCAGTCAGGTTAATGCCCTAACGGGCCAGTATGTTGACATCACTTTGCTGTCGCAAAAATTTAAAGACCGAGATATCGTATTATTGCTAGATGCCAGCCACGCATTGGGTATTGCACCAGTTCAAGCCTCCTTAGCAAATTTCACGGTAAGCGCTTGTTACAAATTTGCATTAGGAATTCATGAGGGGATATTCGCCTGGAACCAACGTTTACAGCCTGAATTTGAACCAATGGGAGTTGGCTGGTCCGCAGCAATTCAAGGAGAAAAGCCGGAGCAATTTTCCTATAAGGCAGGGGCTCAAAGAGCAGAATATGGGAATGCGGGCCATTTAGGCGCTTACCTTCTTTATGAATCTCTCTCCTATCTAGAGCAATTTAATACGCAGGAAATCTTTCATCATGTTAGAGCCGGCACAGAACGTTTAATAAACGGGTTCGAAAAAAATAACTTGAATATCATGACTCCACGCGATAGCCAAGAACTGGCAGGAAATGCCACTTTTCAACATCCAATGCCAAGAGCACTGGTTGATAAAGCTAAAAAAGACAATATCTACGTTTGGGGAGATAATGGTAGAATCCGCGTATCCACGCACATTTTTACCACCGACGACGATATCGATCATTTTCTAGATCGTTTACCTTCATACTTAACTTGAATTACTAAAAATAATTCATTGGGATGCTAATTATCAAATATTTTAACCAGCGACCTTTACCGTTTCTTTTTATGACGTTTCTTTAGAGTCTAAAGATGCAACACCCCTCGGCCGACCATTTTACCCGCTAAAATACGGTCAATCGCGCCAGAGAGTTGGTCGAAAGTCAAAACTTCTTCCAGAGCTGATAGGTCCATCAACCATTCTCCACCCAGCTTTCTCCAAATAACTTCTTTCTCTTGGATCGGTAACTGAACAGAGTCAACACCTAACAAATTCACATTTCGTAAAATAAATGGTAATACAGATGCATTGAAAGATGGTGACGCAACCAATCCACAAGCGGCCAAACTGCACCCATATCGTAAACTTTTCAAACCATTAAAAAGTATATCTCCTCCAACCGTGTCGACAACGCCACCCCATTTTTCCGGTAACATTGGTTTGTTGGCCCCTTCCAACGCTTCCTCTCTCGTGATGACATGCGTCGCGCCAAGACCTTTTAACCAGTCCGCCTTATCCGGTTTACCCGTAACTGCTATAATCTCATAGCCTAACAATGAAAGAAGTTTTACGGCAACCGATCCCACTCCTCCAGAAGCCCCTGTTACAAGTACTGGACCCGATGTATTACTCATACCAGCGGTCTCAAGTTTTTGAATACATTCAGCTGCGGTGAATCCCGCAGTACCAATTACCATGCTGCTATGTAATGTTAAACCCAGTGGACATTTTACGGCCCAATTTGCAGGAACACGTATTCTTTCAGAAAACCCTCCAGGAGTTCCCATTCCTAAATCAAAACCAATCACAATAACTTCATCCCCATTATCAAAATCCGGGTGGCTTGAGTCTAAAACTATACCTGAGGCATCAATACCTGGCGTGTGAGGATAATTACGAGTGACCCCTGGATTTCCCGCAGCAGATAGTCCATCCTTGAAGTTTAATGACGAGTACTTGACAGAAATGAGAAGTTCACCTTCTGGCAAATCACTTTCTGAGCGCTCGATTATACTGCGCTCAAAACCCGAATCCGTTTTTGCTACACGAAACGCCTTAAACTTCATGATTAACTCCAATTAAATTAAATAGTTAAAATTCTTACGTTTCCATCGTTCAGACTATTAGGTTTTATGATAAATCTGCAAACCTCAAGTTTTTCTAAAGAAATTTGTTAATGGAAATAAAATAGCGAAAATAGCAGCAAGGGCAGCAACAATTGTTGGACCTGATGGCGTATCGAATTCAAAGGAAAAATATATTCCAGAAACTACCGCAATTATTCCTATCAGACACGCAAATATCGCCATTGCTTCTGGGGACCGAGACAATTGGCGAGCCGCAGCCGGCGCTATAATAAGCATGGACGCTATCAGAAGTATGCCAACTATTTTTATGGAGACTGCAACAACTATTGTCATCAAAAGCATTAAAAGTATTTCTAAACGCGAAACACGAACGCTCTCCGCCATTGCTAAATCTTCATGGATTGTCATCAAAATAAGTGAGGACCAATTTAAAGAGAGTGCAGTGAGTACGAAACCACCTCCAATAAACAACCACCAAAGTTGTTCATCTCCTACGGTTAAAATATCGCCAAATAGATAACTGTGAAGATCCATTCTTTGTTCTAGAAGGGTTATAGTAATTACGCCAACTGCCAAAGAGCCATGCGCCAAGATCCCTAATAGCGTATCGGTCGCAAAGACCTTTTTTCTTTGTAACCAGATAAGAAAAAAGGCAAAGCAAATACAAGAAATCATAACGGATAAATTATGATTGACGTCGAGCATTACGCCCATAGCAATTCCTAATAATGCACTATGAGCAAGTGAGTCGCTAAAATAGGCCATCCTGCGCCAAACAACAAAGCACCCCATACAACCAGCAACTAAAGCCACTAATATTCCCGCAATCAAAGCTTTAATGATAAATTGCTCAATCATGGTTATGGACTTCATGCGTATGATTATGGCCATGTTGGTAAACAGCCATCATTTCAGCCATATCATTTCCAAACAGTGATACGAATTCCGGATCCTTTGTAACAATCTGAGGCTCACCCGAACAACAAATATGGTGGAATAGACAAACCACTTTTTTCGTCGTAGCCATTACCATATGGAGATCATGGGAGACCATCAGGATACTTAAAGAGCGACTTTGGTAGATCTGTTCCAGAAGTTTATAGAAGGCTAACTGACCAGATATATCTAAATTTTGCGCTGGTTCATCGAGAACTAAAAGCTCGGGATTACCAATTAAACTTCGAGCTAATAATACACGTTGGCGTTCACCGCCAGACAAAACGTGGACTGGTTTTTCTAATAAACTTTTAATATTCGTTTCATCTGCAATCTTTTCAATTTCTTCTTCGTCTACTTTTTTTCTCAACGTCAAAAAACGTTTTGTAGAAATGGGTAGCGTCTGTTCCGATACAAACTGTTGCGGAACATAACCAATTCTCAGATGAGGGGTTCTATTAATCATACCTTTTTCAGGTTTATAAAATCCCATAAGGCACTTCAAAAGCATCGACTTTCCAGCGCCGTTTGGCCCCAAAATTGTTATAAAATCATCAGCATTTACTGAAATAGAAACATTATCTAGAATATCTTTATTGTCACGCGTGACCGTTATATTGGAGGCTGAGATAATATTTGTCATCACTCAGATCTGTTTTAAGCATTCATTACAATGCCCAGAAATTTCTAAAGTTGTATTCTTTGCAGAAAATTCGTTTTGTGCCGTTGTGGCTTGAATAGCCGCAGTAATATTTGGGTCGCAACACTCACTAATATTTTTGCAGTCATCGCAAATTAAAAAATAACACTCTTTATGCTTTAATGGATGAGAACACCCCACAAAAGCATTAAGACTCGCAACTTTGTGGATAAAACCATTTTTGATTAAGAAATCTAATGCGCGATAGACCGTTGCAGGTTTCGCTGAAGGGTTGGTTTTCTGTAACTTATTTAGCAAATCATATGCTTTCTGAGGACCATGTCCCTCCCATATCAATCTCAATATTTCTTTTCTTAAATCGGTGAACTTTAATTGCTTTTGAAAGCAAATTCGATCCGCCCTCTCGATCGCGGTCGAAATACATTCTTCATGGTCTTCACATTGAGTCATTTAAGCATCCTTAAAAGAGCGATGGCTCTAAAGTATCCAATTGCCAACAACGTTACAATATCACACCCCATAAAATGTACTTTATTTTTTATATTCAGGGGTTTCTCGATCCAGAATTCGTTTCATAGCCGCAAAGTGATGCTTTGCCTGATCATCTCTATCATTTTGCATCTGCTTAAACGTATTTTGAGCTATATCCTGAGGTATTATCTTCAGAGTTTTTCCGGAAGAAAGGGCAGTTATTTGGGCACGACATACCTGCTCCAAATAATAAAGATCATTAAACGCGTGGGCGACACTCTTACCAGCAATTATTACACCATGATTTGCCAAAAACAGTATACGTTTTTTACCCAATGCTTCAGCCAACCTGTCCCCCTCGGTCCCATCCAGGGCAAGCCCTCCAAATTCATCATGGTAAGCTATCTGACCATAAAATTTGAGTGCTCCCTGAACTGCGGGTTCAACTCGAGCATTCTCAAGCATGCTTAGAGCCGTAGCATACCTCATATGCGTATGTAAGACGCAGAAGGCGTCTGGGCACCTCTTATGTATTCGAGAATGAATAAAAAAAGCTGTAGCCTCTGGCGAGGCGCTATTACCGATAACTCGACCATCAAAACCAATTTCGACTATATCACTAACGCAAACCTCCGCCCAATGGATACGATGCGGATTTATGAAGAAAGTATTTTCCGAGTTTGGGTTTAAACAGCTAAAATGGTTATCTACCCCTTCGCTAAAGCCCAAACGTTCTGCTACTCTCAACACCGCTACTAAGTCAAGCTTGCTTTCTTCAGATATATCCATTTTCCTTAACTAACAAACTATTTCGTAAACGATCTTTATTATTTTAGGGTTTTGTATAGTCGATTTTTTATAATTCTGATAACAATCTCTTTAACGCCTTTAACTCTTCCATTATTTGCTTAATCTCGGTTTTATTTTGCGTGGCAAAACTTCCTTTTTCAATTTTGGGTGCTTCTGGCACCAAATTGCGTTCCGTGTCCATCTGATTTGATGCTGTTTTTATTAGGCCATCTTTTAAGAGCCGTTGTACCCCCTTAATAGTATAGCCATCACTGTAGAGAAATTGTCTGATTGTTTTTAATAATGTAACATCTTCAGGTCGATAATAACGACGTCCCCCGCCTCTCTTTAACGGTTTTATCTGAAGAAATTTTGTCTCCCAGAACCTCAATACATGCGCGGGAACGTCTATCTCGTTTGATACCTCGCTGATGGTCCTGTAGGCCGATCGGGATTTGCCATTACGCCGTAGATTACCTGTTCCACTCGTTTCCATCGCCATTAATGACAGTCCATTTAGTAAATCATTTCACTTTTATGTTTTGGGATTGATCCTATTTTTTAAAACGTGTGATGGCTTAAATATTATGACTTTTCTTGGAAGAATTGGAACTTCTTCACCGGTTTTTGGGTTTCTACCCATGCGCTGGGATTTCTGTCGAATAGAAAAACTTCCAAATGAAGAAATTTTAACCGTTTCACCATCCGAGAGTGCACTTACCATTTCTTCAAGCACCGCCTCTACAAGATCCGCAGATTCGTTTCTTGATAATCCAACCTCTTCATATACTGCTTCACTCAATTGAGCTCGAGTTATAGTATCACCCGCCATTGTCACCTCGCAAATCCCACAAGGTTAAAGTAACGTGTTAAGATAAATACGTCAAACATCTATTAAAAGTACAATTTATAATTTGTGACTGAATCAAATATCAAACGGGTTGACCTATTTTTACTAAACCTGATCCCCAGGCAAGTCCACCTCCGATTGCTTCAAACAAAACTAAATCACCACTCGAAACTCTCCCATCATTAATTCCCTCGGAAAGAGCTAAAGGAACAGAAGCCGCTGATGTATTTGCATGCCGTTCAATACAACAGATCACCTTGTCTAAAGGTAAACCCATTTTTTTTGCCATACTTTCTATTATTCGACGATTTGCCTGATGGGGAACTAACCAATCTATATCGGATGGAGAAAGCCCATTAAATTCTAACGCTTCATCTATCACCTCACCCAGTTTTGATACCGCGTTTTTATAAACCTCTTTCCCAGACATCCGCACCTGACCCACGGTGCCAGTACTCGAAGGCCCCCCGTCTACATATAATATATCACGCTGCCTTCCATCCGAATGTAGATGGGTTGATAAAACTCCGTAATTTGCTACTTTTTCTGTATTATCATGGCCACACATCACCACGGCACCAGCTCCATCTCCAAAAAGCACACAGGTAGATCGGTCATTCCAGTCTAATAGCCTGGTGAATGTCTCTGCACCAATGACTAAGGCATTATTTGATTGTCCTGTTTTTATAAAATTATCCGCTATCGCCAGCGCATAAATAAAACCAGCACAAACTGCTTGTATGTCAAAAGCTACCCCCTTGGTTATGCCCAAAGCGGCCTGAACTTTAGTAGCGGTAGAGGGGAAGGTTTCGTCAGGTGTCGTTGTAGCCACAACAATCAAGTCGATCTGATCGACTGCCATGTTGGCTTTCACCAAAGCATCATGAGCTGCTCTTATTGCTAGATCCGATGTAAACTCACCATCAGCCGCGACATGGCGTTGTCTAATGCCAGTTCTCTTGATAATCCAATCATCTGATGTGTCGACTATTTTGGCTAATTCACTATTTTCCAAAATTCGTTCCGGCAAATATGCACCACACCCTACCAAAAGGGAACGTCTAGAGTTCATGTAGATATCTTTTCACTAATAATTCATTTACCGTCTTGATCATGAAGAATGCCAAGTTCATTTCTTACCTTTTCTAAAAAACCATACCTCGCCATATCCGCTGCAACACCTATGGCATTTGCAAAACCCTCGGAGTCAGTTCCACCATGGCTCTTGACAGCAATGCCATTTAAACCAAGAAAAACAGCACCATTATATCGGCGGGGATCCATACGTTCCCTCAACTGCCTGATTACACTCTTACATAAAAAATAACCTATTTTCGTAAAAATTGTCGATTGAAAAGCACCTCTTAAGAAATGTGTAAACATAATAGCCGTGCCTTCTGCAGCTTTTAAAGCCACATTACCTGAAAAACCATCTGTAACAACTACATCCACCGTACCAGCTGTAATATCGTCTCCCTCTATAAATCCGATAAATTTCATAACGTTACTCAATTCTCTTAGAGTCGTCGCAGCTTCCCTCAGTTCTTCGTGTCCTTTTTGTTCTTCTGAGCCCACATTGAGAAGACCGACGGATGGATTTTTTAGTCCCAAAACGATTCGAGCAAATATTTCTCCCATTATAGCAAATTGGACGAGATTATTAGCATCACATTCTATGTTTGCCCCCAAATCAAGCATACAACTTTCGCCTTTTAATGTAGGAAAGAAGCTAGCTATGGCGGGCCTTTCTATGCCAGGGCACATTCTTAGAGATAACTTTGACATTGCCATAAGTGCACCAGTATTGCCGGCTGATACCACTCCATGTGCAGATCCATCTGAAACAAGGTCTATAGCAAGTCTCATACTCGTGTCTCGCCCTCCTCTAAGCGCGACAGAAGGCTTATCATCAGCAGCTACCTTTTTCTGCGTATGGGTGATTTGATGATTATCGCTGTCAAGGTGTCGACTTGCCTTAATTAATGGTATGATCTCTTCTTCATTCCCAACTAGATGAAAAAAAATATCAGGCTGACGTTCAATAGCAAGATCAGCTCCACGAACAACCATACTTGGTGCATCATCGCCCCCCATGCAATCTAACGCTATTTTAATTTTGGACGTCATTCGTGTCGATAACCGATCTTTGTATTGGATCTTAATAATTTAAATATACCTATGCATCCTTGCTAACCAAACACATTTGCGCGAAGAATCCAAATATTAACGCGAAATTATCCTCCATAATTATATTTCATTCCACCCTGAAAACCGTTTTTACACGAATTCAGAGGTGGGGCATCTTCAGTTTTTTATTTTCTCACCTAACGTCTTTAAAACTGCGAATGGATTATCTTCAATCCTCTTTTCATTTAATTCGTCAGAAAATACAATATTTTGCGTTGCAGAGCTAGGGGAGTTGAGAAATAGATATTCCAGTGCTAAAGAAAAATTCTGAGCCACAACTTCACCCAGAGGAACGACATTGTTTTCGATTAATTCAAAATCAAACTGATTCTTTAGGTCTCTCTGATCTTCATTTTCTAAGGCTTCAGGTAAAGCGAATAATTCGTCGAAATGATCGTTGAGCGTGAAATCTATTATATCATTGGTCTCCGAATCGAGCATCTTTAAGTCGGAAGCGATTATTCCTTTCACATAAAAGAAGCCAGGCTTTGTATTTATTATAGATAACGTAGCAATTAAGGTATCGATCGAATAAAGACTAAATCTAGTCGCCAATTCGCTTCTTTCTTTCGAATTAGCCTTTATTACCATCTTTACCTCTTCTGATAGTTGAGAGGAGTATATAGCATCAAATTTATGTGGTAATTCATCTTTTGTAATCTCGGACATCTAATTACTACTGACGAAGTTTCTATTGCCAGTGCAGAGCAAATTCTCCCTCCATTATCGCCTTAATTGGTGTATCGGCCAATGTTTGATCTATTTGACGCGCATAACTAGCAAGTCTTTCCGCATGTTCCG
>QBVV01000055.1 GCA_003284265.1 SAR116 cluster bacterium AG-313-A07 | reverse complement strand
TGTATCCGCATTTATTATTTCACCATTCAATTCATTTGCCAATTTCATAGCAAGCGCAGATTTTCCAGATGCAGTAGGACCACAAATGACTATACATCTATTTTCTTGTTTATCACTGGACATAGGTTCTATCGATGCGCCATAAACTAATATTATGCAATACGTAGTTACATTAACGGCCAATAAAAACCTGGCCCCACTGACTAGTCACCATGCTACCTTAACCGAAACCCTGTTAAAGTCATTAGGGTCTCTGTCATGCGAAACTCGTTGGTTATCTCGAGGTACAGCGGTTGACATAGTTTTTAATAAAGTTCCACTATCCGTCGCACGAGAAAAAATAACAGCCAGGCTGGATCCAGTGCCAGTGGATGTTAATGTTCAAGAATTAAAGGGAAGACGCAAAAGGATCCTTATAGCTGATATGGACTCAACTATCATAGAAAATGAGTCTTTGGATGATCTTGCAGATATTGCTGGTTTGAAAAGTCAGGTAGAAGTATTAACCGAAAAAGCTATGCGCGGAGAAATTGATTTTAAAATAGCACTAAAGGAACGTGTGAGGCTACTGAAAGGTCAACCGGAAACAATTTTACGCAGATTTCTCTCGGAAAAGCTAAAAATAACTGATGGAGCATTTGGTCTTGTAAAAACTATGAAAATTCAAGGCGCAATGGCTGCATTAGCTTCTGGTGGCTTTTCTCAAATAACAGAGCACGTAGCCAAGAAGGTTGGGTTCGATATAAACCTTGGCAACCAATTATTAATCAGAGACAAAAAAATAACTGGAGAGATATCGACACCTATTTTAAATGCTCAAAGCAAAAAGGAAGCCCTTTATTCTATATGTAACAACCAAAATGTAAAGATCCACGAGACCATTGCCGTTGGAGATGGCGCTAACGATATACCGATGTTGCAGTCCGCAGGAACCGGTATAGCCTTTCGAGCAAAACCAATCGTACAGACCGCTACACCGTTTAGGATTAATCACTGCGACCTGACCGCCTTACTATATATTCAAGGCTATCACGACACCGAAATAAACAAATAATACAACTAACAAGCTTTAGAATAACTATATATAGCGGCGGTACTATTTCAATTTCAGCCCAATAAATCGAATTGAACCCTGCCTATTAATGGTGAAGAGCACCGACTTTTTCTTACCTTGCTTCAATACATTTCCAATAATGGTGACTACCTCCGACGGCCCAGTAATTGTATTCTGGTCCACCTCCACAATTACATCACCAATACGAACCCCCATCTGTGAGGCAATACCATCAGGCACTGCTCCCACGACAATCGCACCTTTAACGTCTTTCTCAATTGAAAATTTCTTTCTCAGGGTTTTAGTCGCTTCAGATAATGCTAAACCCAAACCGTCTAGTTTAACAACATCGTTCGAATTTCTTTTCTGGCTTGGCTTTACAGTTGATTTTTCTGCCGCTATTTCTTCTTTGAGTTCCCCTATTCTTGCCAAAACTTTTACTTCCTTGCCGCCCCGCCATAAAATGACTGGAACGTCAATACCAATAGGAGTTTCCGCAACAATCCTGGGCAAACGTCGCATTGTCTCCACTTTTTGCCCATTAAATTCTAATATTATATCACCAGGTTTTATACCTGCTTTTTTTGCTGGCCCATCTTGAGAAACTTCAGCTACCAAGGCTCCAGAAGCATCTTTCATACCAAAGCTTTCTGCTATTTCAGCGGTGACCATTTGGATACGCACGCCCAACCAGCCCCTACGAGTTTTCCCAAACTCTTTCAACTGCGCTATCACAGGCTTTGCTAATCTTGAGGCAACAGCGAACCCAATTCCTACCGATCCACCACTTTGAGAAAATATCGCGGTGTTAATACCTACAACGTTACCCTCCAAGTCAAATAATGGACCGCCAGAATTACCTTTATTTATGGAAGCATCCGTCTGAATAAAGTCGTCGTAAGGCCCCTGGTTAATATCTCTACCGCGAGCTGATACTATTCCAACGGTAACAGTTCCCCCAAGACCAAACGGATTGCCAATAGCCATCACCCAGTCTCCGACGCGCAGTTTTTTTGAATCTCCAAAACCCACGGCTACTAACTTTGTTTTTCCGGGATTAATTTTCAGAACGGCAATATCTGTTTTAGGGTCACGACCCAATATTTTTGCATCAAATTCCGTGTCATCCTGCAGGCGCACTTTTATTTCATCTGCGCCAGCAATGACATGATTATTGGTAACGATGATACCCGACTTGTCTATTATAAACCCGGAACCCAATGACTGAGCTCGTCTTGACGGCCTCTTTCTACGCGGATCTACATTTTTTCCGCTTGGTCCGTTTCGCTCCATAAAGTCTTTGAAAAATTCCTCGAATGGAGATCCCGGTGGAAATTGAGGCATATTTTTCCGAGGGTCGCTGCGAGCCTCAACAGCTTGCATCGTTGATATATTAACCACAGAAGGAAGAAGCTTTGCGGCTAAATCGGCGAAGCTGTCTGGCGGTGATTTTGCTTCCAGGAAGCCAAACGGTATTAAACACATAAGAGCAACCAACCTGATGCTTAGCCGCGGAAATTTGATGCTATTAAAATACAAACTAATTATCACTAGCCTATTAGCACTTCTCAAACTCATCATTACCAGTCCTTGTAAATCGAATCCTATTTTCGGAGTTAAAACTATAAATATGGCCAAACCGTGTTGAAATATTGACTCCTCATGATCTTTCTTATTGGGGTGGGCGTTCAGACTAGCTCCTGATTACCCATACACAAGCGACCCCCACTAAGGCAGCAAGGATACCCGACGTCCTTAAGGGTGTGTCTTCAACCTCCATCATTTTTGACATTAGGTCCCGCATTTTTGATGGAAACAATGCATACAATACCCCCTCTATCACTAAAACAAGTGCCAATGCGGTGAAAAGGTCTTCCAAGCAGTCATCCCTGTTTGATTATTAAATGGTCACACCATTGTTATTTCTTCTGCACATCACGGCCGGTCATATCGCCGAAGAACCTGAAAAAGTCAGAATTAGGTGACAAGACCATTGTTGTGTCTTGCGAGTCCATCGATTTTTTATAAGCCTGCATGGATCTGTAAAATGCAAAGAATTCCGGGTCTTGTCCAAACGCATCTGCATAGATTTTAATCGCCAGACCATCGCCCTCCCCTCTCAGGGTTTCAGCTTTTTTCTGCGCCTCAGCAAGTATGACTATTTTTTGTTTACCTGCATCTGCCCGGATCCCTTCTGCCATTTCGAAACCGCGGGCTCTAAATTCTTTAGCTTCACGCTCCCGCTCAGATTTCATACGATTTTCAATATTGCTTCTCGTTTCATCAGGATAGTCAGCGCGACGGACTCTGACTTCGACGATCTCCATGCCAAAACGCATCACAGCATCATTCACCGCTTTTTGTATATCGACCATAATGGTCGCTCTTTTTCCAGACAGAATCTCGAGCAGCGTCTCGTTACCTAAGACACGCCTCAACGACGAATTTATGATAGGACTGAGTTTACCTGGAACCTCCGTAACTCGCCGGGTAGTTTGATAAAAAAGTAATGGGTCTATTATTCGATATCGCGCATAAGAGTCGACGTCTAGCCTTTTTTGATCGGCTAAAATCATACGCTCTTTAGGAGGATCTAAGTCTAGAACACGCTTATCGTAGTAAACAACTTCCTCACCAAATGGTATTTTAAAATAAAGACCCGGATCTTGAATTGTCTTCTGCGGCTTACCAAAAAAGAGAACAATCGCTTGCTGCGTCTGTTCAACAATAAAAAGTGAACTACTAGCTACTACCCCAAGTATCACGAGCACAACGCCACCAGCTATAATTAATTTATTCATTAATTTGTACTCCCTGTCGAGGATCCGCTTGAGTCAGTAGACTTTCGTTGACGCTTCTGAATTTCAGGTAAAGGTAAGTATGGAACAACTCCCGAGGCGGCAGCTCCATTTCCTCCAACATCACCATCAATAATTACCTTATTAACATTTGAGAAAATTCCTTCTAGTGTTTCAAGGTAAATACGGGTCTTGGTGACATCTTTTGATTGACTATATGCTTTGTAAACGGCATTGAACCTGTTGGCATCCCCTTCTGCCCTATTGACCACTTCTTGGCGATATGCGTCCGCCCCCTGAACTAGCTGCTGTGCTTCACCTCGGGCTCTTGGGACGATATCATTCCTAAATGCCTCCGCCTCATTTTTCAAGCGATCCATGTCCTGTCGAGCACGTGAAACTTCATCGAATGCATCTATCACATTCTTCGGAGGTAAAACGGCCAACAACTGCACTTGTCTGACTTCAATCCCTGCTTTGTATTCCGACATCAATTTTTGCAGCGACGCTAGCGTACGGCTTTCTATATCTTCTCTTCTGCTTGTTAAAGCTTCTTGGATCGGGGTTTGTCCTATTATTGCACGCATCACCGACTCAGCAGCCATTTTAACTGTTTCATCTGGGTTTCTTATATTGAAGAGATAATTGGGAGCATCCGATATCTTCCAGAAAACCACAAAGTCTATATCGACTATGTTTTCGTCGCCAGTGATCATTTGGCTCTCTTCCGGCATATCCCTGACAGACGCTCCTCTGCGTGACGCCTCGCCAGTCGTTCGCAACCCAATCTCAATTCGGTTTTCAGCAGTCACATCGGGCGTGTAAACGTTGCCAATAGGCGAAGGCCAATTCCAATGCAGACCAGGGTTTGTCGTTGTTCCAATAAAGCGCCCCAAGAGTAAGGGAACCCCTTCCTGGTTAGGTTGCACTCTGTAAAACCCGTTTGCAGCCCACAAACCCAGGATCACGAGGAACACAAGGAATATGGCTTTTTTTCCTCCAAAACCTCCAGGCATTAGACTTTTTAATTTCTCCTGACCTTTCCGGATCACCTCATCAATATCGGGGGGCTGCTGACTTCCACCTCCGCCACCGGAAGGTTTTTTTCCCCATGGGGATCCATCGTTACCACCCCCGTTGCCGCCCCAAGGACCGCCTCCACCCTGATTACCCCATGACATATCGCTTCTCCAAAACTCAATTTAGGTATGCTAATAACAGATGCGAGCTATACAATGCAAAAGATTCCCCTATTTTCTTTAATAAGAGTGATAGTTATGCAAGAAACCTTTTTTAAGATATGGGGATTGATTGGGAGTTTTCAAGAATGGCAACGGTTACTGAAGAACAAATTTTGTATTGTTTGGGAAATATCCAAGACCCAGAAGGTCAAAATGACATTGTTACATTAGGAATGGTCAAAGGTTTAGTCGTCAAAAATGGAAACGTAGGTTTTTCTATTGAAGTAGAGCCAGCTCGCGGAGCGACTATGGAACCAACAAGAAAAGCAGCGGAGATGGCGGTTAAAGGGTTGGACGGTGTGTTATCAGTTACCGCGGTTTTAACAGCTCATAAAAACACTGATGGTCAAACTCAAGTGGAATCCGATAAACCTCAGAGCAACCTAAAAACTTCTGCAAACAGTGCCCTAAGAGAGCTAGCTCCCCATGTAAAGAAAATCGTGGCAGTAGCCTCAGGGAAAGGGGGTGTGGGGAAATCAACAACCGCTATTAATTTAGCCGCAAGCTTTGCATCAATTGGACTATCTGTTGGAATTCTTGACGCTGATATTTATGGCCCCTCCTTACCCCGAATGATGGGCATAAATGAAAAACCGACCAGTGTGGATGGAAAAATTTTACAACCACTTGAGCGATTTAATATCAAATGTATGTCGATTGGTTTTCTGGTTCCTGAAGATTCGCCAACAATCTGGCGGGGCCCAATGGTTATGAGTGCACTAGAACAGATGTTGCGCGATGTCGCTTGGGGCGAGTTGGATATTATGGTGGTCGATATGCCACCCGGCACTGGTGACGCACAATTAACTATGTCTCAACGTGTACCTTTGGCAGGTGCCGTAATCGTCTCAACACCTCAAGATATTGCTCTTTTAGATGCCCGAAAAGGCTTAAATATGTTTAGGAAAGTCGATGTACCGGTGTTGGGCATTATAGAGAATATGAGTATGTTCATTTGTCCTAACTGCGGCGCAGAGAGTCACATATTTGGCCATGGTGGAGCAAAAGAAGAAGCAAAAAATTTAGAAGTTGATTTCCTTGGTGAACTGCCTCTTCATATGGACATTCGAACAACATCAGACGCGGGGACACCAATTGTTTTAGAAACGCCAGACGGCGACCACGCCTCAATCTATAAGGAAATCGCCGGCTCTATTTGGTCAAAATTAAATGAAGCTACTGAGGCGGGTCAGAAAACACCACCAAGGATTGTTGTCTCCTGAAATGCAAAGGAGTTAATGTACTATTTAAATAGTCGATCAAGACGAACGAAACTATATTCAGTCTCTGCGGCATTGCTCGCCGGGACAAATATACGTTCCGTCTCCGACCATTCAGCCTTGTTATATTTTGGAAAATATGTATCACCAACAGGAGAGCAATGGACCTCGGTTTTATAAATTTTATTAGCATAAGGCAAAGCTTCCGCATAAATACTCTCTCCACCAAAAGCAACAATTTGATCTGTATTCATCTCAACTGCAAGTTCGGAGGCGTAATTAAGTGCCTCAACGAATCGTCGAAAGACAGATACACCAGAAACTGAAAACTCAGGATCGCTTGTTAATACGATGCTTTTTCTTCCTGGAAGTGGACGCCCAATAGAATTGTAAGTTTTTCTGCCCATCAGTAGTGGTTTTCCAGTGGTCAACTCTTTCACTCTTTTCAAATCTGCCGAAATATTCCAAGGGAGGCCTCCCTCTGCACCGATAACACCATTATCGGCAACAGCAACAACAATTACGAGGCTGATCCCCTTTGCCATACAGATACTCATCTCAAACGGCGACCTTAGCTGCTATGTGAGCGTGAGGATTATAATCCTTGATATAAAAACTTTCATAACAAAAACCAAAAATATCACGCACCTCATCATCTAAAGTTATCTGAGGGAGTTTTTTGGGTAACCTTTCTAGTTGAAGTTCGGCTTGAGGTATGTGGTTTTTGTAGATGTGGGCATCCCCTAATGTATGAACAAATTCTCCAGGGAGCAAATCTACTACCTGCGCTATCATTATCGTCAGTAGAGCATAGGAAGCTATATTGAAAGGAACGCCCAGAAACACATCCGCACTCCTTTGATATAATTGACAAGATAATTTGCCTCGAGCCACATAAAATTGAAACAAACAGTGACACGGTGGCAATGCCATATCGTTAACATCACCAGGATTCCAAGCAGTTACAATCAATCGTCTGGAGTCTGGGTTAGATTTTAAATCAGCAATTAAATTGGTGATTTGATCAATTGTTGATCCATCTCTCTTGGGCCATGAACGCCATTGGGCTCCATAAACTGGGCCTAAATTTCCATTTGCATCTGCCCACTCATCCCATATCCTTACACCATTTTTCTTTAGATAACTAATGTTTGTATCTCCACTCAAAAACCATATTAATTCATATATAATTGACTTAAGGTGAAGTTTTTTGGTGGTTAAAAGAGGAAAACCGTTGGCCAAATCAAAACGCATCTGATGGCCAAATACAGAGAGCGTCCCAGTTCCTGTTCTATCTGGTTTCTCGATGCCTGTATCCAGAACTTTCCTCATTAAGTCGAGATATTGTCTCATATAAAATAATCCATAGTGTTATTTCAATACTTGATGTGCTGTGTAATAATCTTCAGATCTAACTTACGTTAAAAAGGTTTAGAGAATCATCTAGAAAATCATCCGAACTATTGCTATTCAACAGGATGCCGCGTCTACAGCTCGGTTAGAGCGCGGCATCAACACCAACACAATAACTTTGACTGCTAGATATGTAGAGCGATTGGTGGAAAATCGCAGCTCCGCTTTGTCACTCAAAATCAGTATCCAAAACCGTTTAAATCAGATGAAAAAACCTTCTCATTCAATATTATCTTAAACTTCCAATCCTTAGTGCTGTTTCGATTTTATTTTTCGATACAATAGTCTATTTAGGTTACTTAGTTTAGAATGTATTTAAAAATTTTTGCATTAAATTGTCGAAACTATGTCTAATAAAAAGGACAGAATGGTGATGACTGGGTTAGAGGACAAGACTGGGGAGAAAAAAGCAATAAAATCGTTAGAGCAAGATGTCGCGGATGATATGGTCGGTAACTATGTAATGGCCCCAGATCCAAATGTTGAAAAAGTTTCCAGAGAATTTCAAATACTATTAAGTCAAAATAAATTAGACGCTGCCCTCTCGGTACTGATTAACTCTCCCAAAACAAATCTTCGGCATCCAATGATAACCTTTCAACTGGGTTATGTTCTGTCACTGAAAAATAGGCTAGATGAAGCTCAAGATTACCTAGAAAAAACGCTACTAGTCGCACCTGAGATGCCTGGTGTAATAGAGATCTTAATTCCAATATTAAATAAGTTGGAAAAAACAGACCGAGTAGACCATCTGCTTAAAACCAACATATTAAGCAAACCAGGAAACAGTTCGTTAATCATCACCTATGCTGATTTATTATATTCGAAGCAGTTGCTCGAAATAGCTCTGACTCAATATAAAAGGGCCTTGTGTATAAACCCAAATGAGCTTAGAGCTCAAGCGAATATTGCTGAATCTTTAGCCGAACTTCAACGAAATGATGAAGCTCTTATACACATCGACAGAGCGATATCAAGAAATCCTCACTCGCAACAACTAAGGCTTAATAAAGCATTCACATTACTCTTGTTAAAAAAATATAGAGAGGGGTGGCAAGCTTACGAGGCTAGGCTTAGTCAGGAGATTGATGAAGCGCCAAAACGTCTAATAAATATACCACGATGGAGACACGAATCATTAAAGGACAAAACGATACTGGTCTGTAGCGAACAGGGAGTTGGAGATGAAATCCTTTTTTCAGCGTATGTTACGAAATTGGCCCGCATAGCTAAGCACGTAATTATCGAAACAGACCCTCGTTTAGTCCCTCTCTTTTCGCGATCATTCAAGAATCTAGAGGTTCACCCATATTCAAGGAGAGTTTCTGGTACCCAGCCGATCTATAATTATCATTGGTTAAAAGAATGTAAAATGTACCCAGACCTTTTTGTTGATTTAGCAAGTCTTCCTTATTTTTTAGAGGAAACGCATCAAGAACCACTTAGCACCACTCCCCATTTAAAAGGGGATATCAATGTGACCCGAGTTTGGGAAGGTATATTAAAAGAAATGTCTGGAGGAAAACCAATCCTTGGGCTTTTTTGGCGTAGTGGCCTTTATACAGGAGCTAGAAAACATTTCTATCCAACAATTCATCACTGGGGACCAATATTAACGCTTAAAGATGTCGCGTTTCTAAGTCTACAGTTTGATGATGATGGCCACGATATATTGCTAGCAAAACAACTTTTTGGCGCAGATATTTTGAAGCCGGAGGGTATCAATCTGCGCGACGACCTAGATCAAACAGCGTCCCTATGCATGGCTCTTGCCGGCGTTATTGCACCTTCCACAACCACAGCGCATTTATCCGGCTCTGTCGGGACAAAAACAATTATCATGGATAGAACGACAACATGGTCTCCGATGATCAATGATAACCAAGATGCTGTTATACCCTCCATACGACGCATTTCCCCCCCCAACGTTGATGATTGGAAATGGAATTTTGAAAAAGCCCGTTTGGTAGTCGAAGGATGGCTTAAGGGATAAATGATAAGCAAATAATAACATAATCGAGGCTTTTTTAATTGATAAAATTTCCGTATAGTATGAATGCTGACTCGTCAGCTATAGTGATAAACGGATCGTGGAATAAGCGTAGTGGACCCGGGGGCGGTACCCGGCGCCTCCACCAACAGGAAAATTGAGTTGCGAATGAGGGGGCGAAATAGGATCGACACGCGTTGTAAAGACGTTACTTTCACTCGGCATGGTACCACCGTTATCGGGCTATTAGAGTAGTTGCAAATGACAACTATGCGGAGGCACGCCTCGCTGCGTAAGCGGTCAGGTAGCCTTACTTAAGTCCATAGGGTTCGCACCGTATGGCGGGGTTCGGGGTGCACCTGGCAACAGAAGCACCTCATATAAATGAGGCTATATATTTAACTTTTCAGAGGTAGGCATGTCAGAAAAAGTATTTAAATATGACATGATGGTTGAAGAAGCATTGAGAGGGGTCGTAAGCAAAGCTCTGCAACATGCGGCAAAACATGGCCTAACGAATGGGCATCATTTTTATATAACGTTTAAAACAGGTCGACGTGATGTGGATATCCCAGTATTTCTAAAAGAGCATTATCCCGACGAGATGACTATAGTTCTAGAGCATCAATTTTGGGACTTAAAGATACATGAACGCGAGTTTGAAGTCGCTCTTAGTTTTAACGATAAACGGGAGCGATTGCTTGTATCATTTGATGCCATAACAGCTTTCTCGGACCCATCAGTCAAATTTGGATTACAATTCCAGGAAATCCAGATTAGCGAGGACCAGGCTATAAATGACGATAAACTCGACACGCGTGATCCTAAAAAGCAAGATTCAGCTGAAAAAAGTTCCGGTGAAGTGGTCTCTTTAGAAAAATTCCGGAATAAAAGTACAAATCCAATTAATCAATAAGTGTAGTTGCACCGAGAAGACGCCGGGACTCAAACAGGGGATGCTGACCATGACAAATATGTTATATAGTGAAATTTTTCCACTTGGACCAGATACTACTGAATACAGAAAAATTACAAGCGATCACGTCTCCAAAGAACAGCAGTCGGGCCGATCTATCATTAGAATAGAACCGGAGGCTCTGACCCAATTGGCAGAGCACGCTTTCAGAGACATCTCACATCTTCTTCGCCCCAGCCATTTGGCCCAGTTGCGGTCAATATTAGAAGATAAAGATGCCTCCAAAAACGATCATTTTGTCGCTATGGAACTCTTGAAAAATGCAAATATTGCTGCTGCAGGTGTTCTCCCAATGTGCCAAGACACAGGGACAGCCATCATAATGGGGAAAAAGGGACAAAATATTTTTACCGGTTTCGACGACGAACAGGCGTTAGCAGAGGGTGTTTTCAATACCTATGTAAACCATAATCTCCGCTACAGCCAATTAGCACCAATCGATATGTTCAATGAGAGAAATACTGGAACAAATCTTCCTGCCCAGATTGAACTTTATGCTACGCCCGGTGATAGCTATAAATTTATGTTTGTTCAAAAGGGAGGTGGGTCAGCGAATAAGACTTTCCTATATCAGGAAACAAAAGCGGTGCTTAACCCCAACACCTTAAAATCTTTCATCGATGAGAAAATTCGAACTCTAGGGACCGCGGCTTGCCCACCTTATCACCTAGCCATTGTGATAGGAGGTACTTCCGCGGAGTTTAACCTAAAAACAGTCAAACTAGCTTCAACAAAATATCTTGATAATTTACCAGTCAAAGGTAGTGATAGTGGCCATGCATTTAGAGATCTTGAATGGGAAGAGATTATTTTGAACATGACACGTGAAATGGGTATTGGGGCTCAATTTGGCGGTAAATATTATTGCCATGACGTAAGAGTAATAAGGTTGCCCAGACATGGTGCCTCTTGTCCTATTGGGTTAGGAGTGTCTTGCTCGGCCGATCGGCAAGCATTTGGCAAAATAAATGCGGAAGGGGTATTTTTAGAACAGCTTGAAACTGATCCATCCAAGTTTATTCCAGAAATCAAGGATGCCGACATCTCAGAGGAAGTGGTTCAAATCGACTTGAATAAACCAATGGATCAAATTAGAGCTGAATTGAGCCAGTATCCAATAAAGACACGAGTAGAGCTTTCTGGCCCAATGATTGTCGCTCGTGATATTGCACACGCTAAACTGAAAGAACGATTAGATTCTGGTAAAGGATTACCGGACTATATCAAAGATCACCCCATTTACTATGCAGGCCCCGCCAAGACTCCTGCGGGCCATGCATCAGGGTCTTTCGGTCCAACCACTGCGGGTAGGATGGATTCATACGTCGATCCATTTATGGAGGCAGGAGCGAGTTTTGTTACGTTAGCCAAAGGGAATAGATCGCCCGTTGTCCGTGCTGCTTGCAAGAAACATGGTGGATTTTATCTCGGATCGATTGGTGGGGCCGCTGCAATCCTTGCTTTAAATAGTATAAAGAAGGTCGAAGTGGAAGAATACCCAGAACTTGGAATGGAAGCCGTCTGGCGTATTGAAGTTGAGAAATTCCCCGCCTTCATCGTAGTTGACGATAAAGGAAATGACTTTTTTAGCGCAATTTGATCCCTGCCATTGTGTTTAAATAATGATACATAACGATTCAACGCAAAATCTATTTGATTTGAAGCGGCATATTAGGGAAATTCCCGATTTCCCAGAGCCAGGAATTCTTTTTTACGACATCTCAACGCTGATAAAGCAACCAGAAGCATGGACGCACGTGATTGAAGAGTTATCCAGTATTTTAGTCGAATCAAAAATTAATATGGTATACGGAATTGAGGCAAGGGGATTCCTCGTAGCTGCAGCAGTAGCGCATCACTTGAACATCGGAATGCAAATGATTAGAAAAAAAGGAAAGCTTCCTGGTGAAACAATATCTCTCACTTATGATCTTGAGTATGGAGTAGATACACTAGAAATACAGTCCGGCTCAATTACTCCAAAGCATCGCATTGCCATTTTGGATGATGTATTAGCGACCGGCGGTACGATGCAAGCCGCTATTGAATTGCTAAGTTCAGCTCAGGCTGAAATCATTTGTTGTGCGACTATTATCGAGCTGCCATTTCTAAATGGAAAAGAAAAAATAAAATCGGAATTCCACTCTTTAATCACATATGATTAAGTTTTGAAGGGAAAAACTATCCCTATCTAAGCGGTTCTAGGATTGAAACATAGTTGGCTACTGCTACCCCACCCATGTTAAAAATACCCCCCAACTTAGCTCCTTTAACTTGCATTTCCCCGGCTTCGCCGCGCACCTGCATGGCTGACAGAATATGCATAGAAACCCCTGTTGCTCCAATTGGATGTCCTTTTGCCTTGAGACCTCCAGATGGGTTTACTGGAAGTTTACCATTCTTTTGCGTTATCCCTTCATCTAGTACTCGCGCCCCTTCCCCAGGATTAGCAAGACCCATAGCTTCATATTCCAACAATTCGGCAATAGTGAAACAATCATGCGTTTCCACAAAGGATAAGTCATTAAGCTTTAGCCCCGCTGAAGTCAGTGCTAAATCCCATGCTTGAGTGCATCCTTCAAACGCTATTATTTCTCTCTTAGACATAGGTAGGAAATCACTTACTTGCGACTTGGCTCTAACGGCTACAGCTTTGGACCGACCTAATGCTGTTTCAACACTAGTGAGCACGAGAGCGGCAGCTCCGTCCGAGACGAGTGAACAATCCGTGCGCTTCAATGGCCCTGCTATCGATGGATTTTTTTCCGAGATGTTTCTACAAAAATCAAAGCCTAAATCCTTTCTTATTTGTGCAAAAGGATTATCCACGCCATTTTTATGATTTTTTGCGGCTATGTGAGCCAGTGCATCACTTTGGTCTCCATATTTTTGATAATAAGCTTGCGTAATTTGACCAAAAACCCCTGCAAACCCCCCATTTATACCGGCCTCTTCTTTCAAATAGCTGGCGCTCAAAAGGGCCTCACCAACTGTCGCATTATCTAAATTAGTCATTTTCTCAACACCAACCACCAAAACGACCTTGCCTCGGCCGGCGTCAATACAGTCAATACCTTGGTGAACTGCCGCACTCCCAGTTGCACATGCATTTTCAACTCGCATAGCAGATTTGAAACGTAAATCTGGTGCCGCTTGAAGAACCAAACTGGAAGTAAAACCTTGCGGCGAGAATGCGCCTCCAAAATGCCCTAGAAAAATTGAATCGACGTCTTTAGGTTCAAAACCGGCATCATGAATGGCTTCTATGGCAACTTTTGTCACCATGTCCTCTACATCGTCTTCTGATTTACCAAACTTTAAATGAGACCAACCAACAATACATGCAGTCATATTTTGCTCCTGAACCCTGTTAAAATTCTATAATTGAAATCTAATATAATTAGCGCAAAAGCCAAAGGATTATACAACGACACGACACTACACGACAGCAGATAACCACCTTAACTTTATTTTTGATAAACTAATGTTGAAACTTTTTCATTAGATCTTCTGATGCGTCTTTTACTAATTCGTTTTGAACAGTTTTGGTCATTTTCTCAGTTATGATCTTTGTGGCAACCCCGATCGCAAGTTCAATCGCTTGATCACGAACATCTTTAATCGCGGTGGCTTCGGCTTGGGCAATACGTTCTACCGCCTGCTCTTCTCGCCTCTTTATGGTAGCTGTTAATACATTTTCCGCCTGAACTTTCATTCGTTCGGCATCCGCTTTAGCTTGAGCTACAATCTCATCTGCCTCAGCCAGTGCGTCTCTCTGCTGTCTTTGGTAACTTGCTAACGCAGCCTGAGCCTCTTCTCTAAGGTTTTGTGTTTCATCTAGCTGTTTTCTAATTGCATCGGCACGCTGGTCCAAACCAGCGGTTAATTTTTTTGTTCCTTTCCACGCTACCAGGACAACAAAAATAACAAAAGCAATCGCTACTGAAATATCCGGAGTAATAGTCATCGGCCTCGCCCTTTCA
>QBVV01000054.1 GCA_003284265.1 SAR116 cluster bacterium AG-313-A07 | reverse complement strand
TTTCAGAAAAATTTGCGTGTCCAGTTTCTGGTTTCACGATAGAGGAGATTGAGCCAAGGTTATTTTCTTTTAATAATCCTTTTGGAGCATGCCCTGTATGCGATGGACTAGGCACAAAAAGTTACTTTGATCCCGACTTAATTATACCCAACCACCAACTAAGTCTTAAATCAGGGGCTGTTTCGCCTTGGGCTTTTTCCTCTTCTCGATATTATCTCCAGACACTTGAAAGTCTTTGCATACATTACAACGTCTCAATTGATACGCCATTTGCTAAACTCCCCCAGTCCTTTCAGAGTATACTCATCAATGGAAGTGGTGGTGAACATGTTGAAATGATTTACGATGATGGGCTCCGGCAATACACAACGAATAAACCCTTTGAAGGAGTATTACCAAATTTACAAAGACGATACCAAGAGACTGATTCGAATAGAATTAAGGAGGACTTAGGAAAATATCAAACAATATCCAGTTGTACGGAGTGTAAGGGAGATCGCCTCAAGCCGGCAGCTTTAGCAGTGAAAATATCGGGTAAAACAATATCACAAGTCACAGATATGTCCATTGCAAAAACCGTAGTTTGGTTTGAAGGCCTTCCGGAACAACTAACCCAAAAACAGATAGACATTTCGGGGCGAATTCTAAAAGAGATTAATGAACGGCTTGGCTTTTTAAAAAATGTAGGTCTTGATTATCTAAATTTAGCAAGAAAGGCGGGAACGTTATCCGGTGGAGAAAGTCAACGAATACGATTAGCATCACAAATTGGCTCAGGATTAACTGGTGTTTTATATGTCCTCGATGAGCCCTCAATTGGATTACATCAAAGAGATAACGACAGATTATTGTCGACACTTAACCGCCTAAAAGAATTGGGAAATACAGTTATAGTGGTGGAGCATGACGAGGATGCCATTCGAAGCGCCGATTTTGTTGTGGATATGGGGCCCGGTGCCGGAACGCATGGGGGGCAAATTGTTGCCTCAGGGTCCCCACAAAAAATTATGCAGTCAACCACGAGCCTAACAGGCAAGTACTTAAATGGTTCTTTAAAAATCCCTATTCCAGCCTCGAGACGAAAATTTAAAAAAGGCAAAAAGCTTGTAGTTGAAGGTGCTACAGCTAATAACCTTCAGGCAATAACGACTTGTATTCCCTTAAGCACCTTTACTTGTGTAACGGGAGTCTCGGGAGGTGGTAAATCCTCTCTTATCATAGAAACTATTTGGAAGCTTGCTGCAAAAACACTACATGGAGCCAGAGAGCAGCCTGGATACTATAAATCGGTCTCAGGATTAGAGTACCTTGATAAGATTGTGGATATCAATCAATCACCGATTGGTCGAACTCCCCGCTCAAACCCAGCAACCTATACAGGCGCCTTCACTCCAATTCGCGAATGGTTTTCTGCGCTACCTGAGGCCAAAATCAGAGGGTATTCACCAGGACGTTTCTCCTTTAATGTTAAAGGTGGGCGTTGTGAAACCTGTCAGGGCGATGGTGTTTTAAAAATTGAGATGCACTTCCTTCCAGATGTTTATGTCCAGTGTGATTTGTGTAAGGGACAAAGGTATAATAGAGAAACACTAGAGGTAAAATACAAAAACCATTCAATTGCCAACATTTTGGATATGACGGTTGACGATGGAGCTGATTTTTTTAAAGCGATTCCAAATGTTCGAGATAAACTCCTAACATTACAACAAGTGGGCCTTGGCTATATAAAGATAGGACAATCGGCCACCACACTTTCTGGTGGAGAAGCACAAAGAGTAAAATTAGCAAAAGAACTCTCAAGAAAAGCTACCGGAAAAACGTTATATATCCTAGATGAACCCACAACTGGACTTCATTTTGATGACATCAGAAAACTATTGGAGGTACTTCATAGATTAGTATCACAAGGGAATACGGTTGTTGTCATCGAACATAATCTAGAGGTTATAAAAACTGCCGATTGGATAATCGATTTGGGGCCCGATGGTGGAACCGGTGGAGGCAAAATAGTGGCAGAAGGCACCCCAGAAGAACTCGCGGCTCACAAAACCAGTTATACTGGGTATTATTTGAAGTCACTACTTAATAAGTGAAATAAAAATATATTATTCATGAAGTTTTTGACATAAGTTTCTGAGCCTTGGTGGGCAAGAAATATAACTATTATAAAGAGAATGAAAATGGCCTCAAAGGCACCTATTCGAATTATAGGGGGAGGGTTGGCAGGATCTGAAGCTGCTTGGCAACTGGCACAGTGCGGAGTGCCTTGCGTTCTCCACGAAATGCGTCCCATAGTGCCAACCGAAGCCCATCAAACAGAAGGCTTTGCCGAGTTAGTTTGCTCAAACTCCTTTCGATCTGATGATAAAGAGACAAATGCCGTTGGAGTGTTGCATGAAGAGATGCGAACATGCGGATCGATTATAATGCAACAAGCTGATTTGACGAGGGTCCCGGCTGGCAGCGCATTGGCAGTTGATAGGGACACCTTCTCTAAAGGGGTTAGCGTTCAATTAGAAAAACACCCCCTCATTCAACTGGAAAGAGGAGAAGTAAAACCCGATGATATCGCCAACTGGGAAAATATTATAATTGCAACAGGACCTCTCACTTCCCTAGCTATAGCGGAAGAGATTCAGAAGATAACTGGTTCAGATGCTTTAGCATTTTTTGATGCAATTGCACCCGTTGTGTATAAAGAATCAATTGATTTTGAAAAAGCTTGGTTTCAATCGCGCTATGATCGAGGCAGCGATAGCAACGGTGACTACATTAATTGCCCTTTAAATAAAATCCAATACGAGAATTTCATACAAGAATTATTAAATAGTGAAATGGTTGAATTTAAAGAATGGGAGAAGAATACGCCATACTTTGAGGGATGTATGCCTATTGAAGAAATCGCTAAACGGGGCACTGATACGCTACGGTTTGGACCAATGAAGCCCGTCGGATTAACCAACCCACACAGCAACGAACAACCGTACGCCGTAGTTCAGCTCCGGCAAGATAATAAATCTGCTACGCTTTTTAATATGGTCGGCTTTCAAACTAAGGCAAAACACGGAAATCAAACAAAAATTTTTAAATCCATTCCTGGATTGGAGAACGCCAAATTTGCGCGGCTGGGTGGACTTCACCGAAACACTTTTATTAACTCGCCGCTTCTTTTAACCCAGACACTTAAATTAAAAAATGATATGCGTCTTCGGTTTGCAGGACAGATAACTGGGGTTGAAGGTTATATTGAAAGTGCAGCAATTGGTTTACTATCCGCGTATTTTGCCGCATCAGAATACAAAGAAGTAGAGTTGCAGTATCCACCTAGAACAACTGCCTTAGGGTCCCTTATATCCTATATCACTCAAGATTCCTCGGTTGATGCATTTCAGCCGATGAACATTAATTTTGGGCTATTCCCAGCATTGGAAAAAACCAAACCATTTAATGGGAAAACGCGGCGCCTAAAAGGGCGTGAGCGCAAAATGGCACTTTCAAAAAGAGCATTAACTGATATTAAAGTCTGGAGTCGCCGCTATTTCAAGGAGTTATATGTTTCCTAGCGTTTTATCTATGACATTTTATGAGTTAATTTTTTATCCCTAATAGGTGTCCACGTATCTCTTTTTCAATTTTAGGACCATTGACGATAAAATCGGTAGACTTCTCTTTGGCAACAACAAATAGTTTGTCGTAAACTCCAATCAACCCCTTTAAAGCTAAAGCTTCTCTATTGCCTATTACGGGATATAATTCTTCTATTACTTTATGCCCTTTCTCTTTATAAAAACTAGCTTTTTCCGATAATATTTGAGCTAAATTAAAAATCTTTTGTGACTTATTGACTACTGCATTCTGGATGGTTTTTCTGGTTAACTCTGCCTGCTTTAAAACGTCATCTGGAATAGTTATTAACCTAGTTGAACCCTCTGCATCTTTAGCAAGATCGCGAAGGATATGAACTATATAGCAATAAATAGCTAAATTTTTTGCATAATATCTGGGACTTTTTTCCAGATTATAAGTGTAGCCCTCAGATGGGTTATAGGAGGAAGCTGATATATAGATATATATAGAAGCTGGAGAAACGGTGGCCCCCTCACAATAATTAATAAACTCATTCCATGTCCTCATAGGACTTTCCAAGATATCCATTTCTAAGGCGCCAGCAAGCTCTTCCCATTGAGTGATACCCATATCGCTTTTACCAACGGTATTCTGTAATGCAGTGATAACGCGGATATCTAATGGACCTTTTGTTACATCATCTAAGTCGCATACCTGTTTCAACCAACTCTTCAGGATGTTCTGATACCTTCCACGTATTATTTGCCTTTTATTTTGATCAAGAATCATGAACTCATCATCTACAATGTCATCAATAATTCTCATGGCAGCATAAGATGCGTAGAAAAATTCTCTTTTTCTAATTGGTAACAAAGTAGCTGCGTAGCTGAAATTTGCATTAGCCATTCTGGCTACGTCCCGACAAAATGCAAAGCTCTTTTTAATAGAAACTGTTTCGTTCAATACTTTCACACTCCCCCCGTTATGCGAAGGCGATCAAATTCTTCTTGTACATATTTTAATGAAATTCTTAAATTTTCAGTTTTTTATTTGTTTTTATCTTTGAGCCCTTATTTAGGCATTTCATCTTGAGGAGCTTGCAGTCCACTTTCATCTTCTTCACCCCGCTTTAAATTCACATACAGCAAAAGTGGAACCGCTATAAACACCGATGAATATGTTCCTATACAAACGCCCCAAATCATAGCAAGAGCAAAGTCGGCAAGTACCGCGCCACCAAAGAAGAAAATTGAAAACAACGCCAACAAAGTCGTAAGTGATGTCATTGTCGTCCTGGACAATGTTTCATTTATCGACATGTTAAACAATGACACTAGATCTAGCTTTTTATATTTTCTGAGATTTTCTCTGACACGGTCATAAACTACAACGGTATCATTAATCGAATAACCCGCTATTGTTAAAATGGCCGCAACCGTTGCTAAGTTAAATTCGTAATGAAGTATCGCAAACAATCCGATAGTCGTGATAATATCGTGGGTCAATGCTATCAGCGCGCCCACACCAAATTGCCATTCAAACCGCATCCAAATATAGATAAGGATAGATAATAGCGCTAATCCAACAGCCAAAAGTCCCGCCTCTTTTAACTCTTCTCCAACAGTAGGCCCAACAAACTCTGTCCTTCGATAATCAATAGACGAACCTAAGGTTGCTTTCACTAATTCTATAGCAGCTATTTGTTCCTTTTCAGCACCATCCTGTCTTTGAATTCTTATTAAGATATCCGTGTCTCTTCCAAATCTTTGGATATTGACCTCACCCAATTTCAACTTCTCTAATTCGGAACGGATGTCTGAGATATCTGTATTTTTTTCAGAACGGACTTCCATAAGAATACCGCCTCTAAAATCGATACCAAAATTCAGTCCATAAACTAACAAACTGAATATTGAGCCCATAATTAACAAAAACGAAAAAGTAAACGCCGTTAATCGAAATTCTGCAAAAGGAATTTTTGTATTGGGTCGGATTAAACGAAGAGGTTTAAACATACGAAACCTATCTGATTAAATTGGAATTACGTCTGGCTTACTTCGGCGCAACCAAACCACTATTAGCAGACGAGTTAACATAATTGCAGTGAACATCGAAGTTAATATTCCGATAGCTAATGTCACGGAAAAGCCCTTGATAGGCCCCGATCCAAATGAATAAAGACACAACGCAGCAAACAATGTAGTGAGATTAGAGTCAATTATGGTTGTCAGAGCTCGCTTGTACCCAGCATCAATCGCAGAGATAGGCGTTCGACCCAAGGCCACTTCTTCTCGTATTCGTTCAAAAATTAAAACATTCGCATCTACTGCCATCCCGATGGTCAGAACTATACCAGCGATACCTGGGAGTGTTAATGTAGCTTGAAGCACCGATAATGCGCCAACTATCAAAACAATATTAAAAAATAACGCTATATTGGCAAAGATTCCAAATAGGCCGTAACAAATAATCATAAAGATAACGACTAGACATATCCCGATCACACTTGCCATTTTTCCCGCTTCTATTGAGTCAACTCCTAAACCCGGCCCCACGGTTCTTTCCTCCAGAACAGTCAAGGGAGCTGGGAGAGCACCAGCTCTAAGTAAAAGAGCTAAATCATTAGCTGATCTAACGGTAAAATTGCCAGATATAATGCCTGTACCGCCGAGAATAGGTTCACGAATTACTGGGGCACTTATAACCTTATTGTCCAAAACAATTGCGAAGGGACGATTTACATTTTTAGTCGTAACTTTACCGAATTTTTTGGCTCCGGAAGTATCAAACCTAAAGCTAACAACTGGTTGCCCGTCCTGAAAGGTTGCTTGAGCGTCTATTAGATGTTCACCACTTAGCATCACTCTCTTTTTTATAACATATGCCTGAGGCTCGCCATCTTCCGCCATCGCAGCCCTGAGAACCTCGGAACCGGGGGGCGTTCGCCCTGCCATTGCTTCGCTCGCGCTTGTTGTGACATCCACCAATCGGAACACCATTTTAGCCGTTTGCCCTAGCAAAGCTTTAACCCTCTCCGGGTCGTCTACACCGGGAAGCTGGACCAGTATCCTTGACTCTCCCTGACGTTGAATAGTTGGTTCTCTAACCCCAGTTTCGTCTATTCTTCTGCGTACTATTTCAATGGATTGTTGTAATGCTGCAATCTTCCGGCTTTTGATACTTTCATCCTTTGGTGTAATCTGTATATTACCAGCCCCATCCATGATCACGTTATTAGCTTTATCAATTGCAAATAGAAGCTCTTTAGCGCGGTCAAATTCCTGCTCATTTCTAATTGTTAAAATGACAGACGATCGCGTTGTACCAAGCCCTCTATAGCCTATTTTCTCCTTCCTCAATTGTTGACGTACCGAGGAAGTGATACTCTCGAGGTACTCCTTGATTACAACAGTTAAATCAACCTCTAACAAAAGATAAGATCCACCCTGTAGATCTAAACCCAAACTAACTTTCTTACCAGGAGCAAAACCCGGCAAGTCTAAAGGAATATCGTTGCGAAGCAGATTGGGTGAAGCATAAAGGATACCAATCAAACAAACGACGATGACGACTATTTTTTTAAAAGCAGAAAACTGCAACATTATAATATTTACCAAACAGTTCTAAAAAACTTCATTCATCGCCTTTAGATACAACTTCCGCAACCATTCCTCGACGAACTTTAACTCGAACATTGTCTGCCAAATCTACTTCGAGCTCGTCCCTATCATCAATCACCTTGGCAACTTTACCAATCAATCCCCCATTAGTGACAATTCGATCATTTCGTCTAATTTTTGTTAACATTTCCTTATGTTCTTTTGCACGCTTTTGCTGAGGACGAATAAGTAAAAAATAAAAAACAACAAAAATCAGCACCAACGGTGCCAAAGCCATCAAATCGAAGCCACCCGGGGCGCCAGCCGCTTGGGCAAAAGCTGGTGATATCAACATTAATTTTCTCCTAATTCTCCAATAGGTTATATGACCGCTTATTCACGAAGAGTAATTAAACAGATATATTTCGGCGACTATACTTGTTACCTACTGAAATGCAAAGATCACACTCAATTAAAAATAAGTGATAATCAAATTATTAGATATATTTCAACTGGATAATTCTTTTCTAGGATCCACGGCTCTTGAACCCTTTCTAACTTCAAAATGAAGTTGAGGTTTTTTAACGCCCCCAGTGTTACCGACAGTAGCAATTTTTTGTCCTCGTTTAACTTGCGTTCCTCGTCTAACAAAAATTTTTTCAGTATGGGCATAAGCTGTTACCCAACCACCTGAGTGCTTTATTAATATCAAATTGCCAAATCCCTTCAATCCATTTCCTGCGTAAGCGACAACACCATGATCGGCAGCAAGAATCGGAGTACCTTTTGGAGCAGCAATATTGATACCATCATTATGTAAACCTCCCAGCCTCGGGCCAAAATTGGATATTATACGCCCTCGTGCAGGCCATAAAAAGTTTTTTTCGGATCTAGACACTGGAATTGGCAGTTTAACTATTGTTTTAATATTCTCGTCTTTGTTTTTATTGGAACTCAAAACAAACCTTCTTGAGGTCGGTTTAGGCTTGGGGAAAGGAAGTATTCTTTTATAATTTTTTATTACTTTTTTTAAATTATTTGATTGTTTATCGTTTGTTTCTGTACTCCCCGGTATCATGAGTTTATTGCCCGGATATATTTGGAACGGCGGTTCTACTCTATTAAATGAAACCAGTGTACGTATCTCGACACCGTACCTATGTGCTAAAGAGAATATTGTTTCACCCGGCACAACAATATGAATGCCTGGCTGCCTAAATTTTAATAGTTGATCGGGGAATATTTTAAACGGAGCAGACAAGTCATTCTCGATGATCAAGTCCCGCATTGTTACATTATATCGTTTTGATAAACTATAGATTGTGTCGCCGGCTTTCACTCGTATTGTTGTCTTAGTCATGTTTGTGTTTAAATTACCAGCATTACGCTTAGTGTCGAAAGAACAACTAGTTAAAGCCAGAATAACGGGGATTATCGGTAAAAAAAATATATACCACTTCATATAAGCTAACCTTATTCCTTCAGCCACATTCACTAAAACCACTAATCAAGAAAAATATAGCACAACTCAAAGGATCTATTACAAAGCGTAAGGACTACGGTCCTACTAAGAGTTAATTAATGTTAACGAATCGAGAAGGTTAATTTTTGAGCACCACACCAAATAAACCAGCAACGTCAACTCTCGAACAATGTTTTTAAATTATCGAGTTCTTTATGATTCGTAAGATCGATTGTTAACGGGGTTATAGAGACGTCGCCAGATCTCATCGCTGCTATGTCAGATTCTGAATCAAACATACCTGACTGATGCATTTTTCCTATTTTATAAACAACCTTATCCCTAGTTTGGTTCTGTAGAATTATATCGTCTCCAAGCTTCATTTTTCCCTGCTTAGTTATTTTTATATTGAAGTTCGGATTATATCGATATGGGAAATTGACATTAAAAAGTGTCGCTTCCGGCCAGTTGAAATTAATGAGCTTATTAATGATTCGTTTAATAAGCCCCTCAGCCAATTTGCAATCAATTTTCCCCTGCTCGCTCGTTTCCTGACTGAATGCGATCGCTGGGATGCCCGCTATCGTTGCTTCGATGGCGGCTCCTATTGTACCTGAATATGTTGTATCCTCGCATAGATTATAACCGTTATTAACTCCTGAGAGTACTAGATCAGGAGGGGAGTTTTTCATTATTTCATTCAATGCTAAAATCACACAATCCGTTGGAGTACCTGCTACCGAATATATTTTTTTACTTGTGTTGAGCACTTCTAAACCTGTCTGCAGGGTAAGAGAGTGTCCCTTCCCACTTTGCTCTGACGCTGGAGCAACGACCCACACATCATTAAAGAGTGAGCAAGCCACCTCATAAAGTAACTTAATTCCCGGAGACGAAATGCCATCATCGTTTGTCACCAATACTCGAGTGTTGATGATATCATCACCTATATTGGCTTGTCTCGGCGCACTTTTGACAGGCTTGTTCATGCATTTGCCGTAATAATATCAAGGCCATCCATATAAGGTTTTAATGCATCTGGGATTTCAATATCCCCATTGCTCTTTTGATAGTTTTCTAAAATGGCTATTATAGTTCTTCCGACAGCTAAACCTGATCCATTTAGTGTATGCAAAAATTCTATATTTTTTGTCTCCCGTTCCCTAAATCGTGCCATCATTCTTCGTGCTTGAAATGTATTACATAAGGAACAACTTGAGATTTCTCTATATTTTCCAATTCCATTATCCTGTCCTGGAAGCCAAACCTCAATATCATATGTTTTAGTTGCGCTAAATCCGGTGTCTCCAGAACATAATAGAACCGTCCGAAAGGGTATGTTTAAAATTGATAAGATATCTTCGGCACATTCTGTCATTCGTTCATGTTCTTTAATTGATTGTTCCGGGTGAGCAATTGAAACCATTTCCACTTTCCCAAACTGGTGAACTCTAATCATGCCTTTTGTGTCACGCCCAGCTGCGCCGGCTTCGGAACGAAAACAGGGAGTATAGGCAGTATAACGTAGTGGCAACGAGGCTTCGTCTACTATAGTATCCGCTACCAGATTAGTTAGGGGAACTTCTGAGGTTGGAATCAACCAATAATCATCTGTTGTTTTAAACTGCTGATCGCTAAATTTCGGAAGCTGCCCTGTACCAAACAAGGCTCTTTCATTAACCATCAGTGGTGGAGAAATCTCGGTATATCCAAATTTTTGCACCTGATGGTCGAGCATAAAATTTGTCAATGCCCTCTCTAACCTTGCTAAATGAGATTTTAAAAATACAAACCGTGAACCGGATATTTTAGCAGCAGAATTAAAGTCCAAGCCATTTAACGCCTCACCTAACTCAACATGGTCCTTGGCTCTAAACTTGAAATTTGGTAGGGCTCCGTGTCTACGTATTTCTAGATTCTCTTGCTCTGTCAGGCCATCAGGTACTTCATCTGACAATATGTTAGGCAAATCGCTTAAAAACGAACTAAGTTCGGTGACCAAGTTTCGCTCTTGTTCTTCCAGGTTTTGAATTTCAGATTTGATGGCAGCGACTTGTTGGATTAAATCTGTGGCATCTGTTCCTTCCCTCTTTTTCAACCCAATATTTTTTGAAACTTTATTACGTTCGGCTTGTTTTTCCTGTAATTTAGTTACAACGTTTCTCTTTTTCTCGTCTAACGCAAGAATTGTCTTTGAACACGCATCAATTCCACGTCTTTGCATCTGTAAGTCAAAACGTTCAGCATTATCCCGAATGGTAGCTATATCGTGCATGTCAGATTCCCAGAAAAAGGTTTTTTATCGCTGGTGCAAGTTTGCATCATGATTCACATTAGTTTTCGAAAAAGAAAAAGTTATTGCCCAGTATTTACTTTGTTTTTTCCATAATTCCTGCACATACAATAGACACTTCATATAAAAGAATTATCGGTATAGCCAGCAAAACCTGACTTATTACGTCTGGGGGCGTTACTATCGCAGCAATGACAAATGCCACCAATATAGCATACTTGCGTTTTTGTTTTAAACCTCTTGAATTGGTGATACCAATTTTTGTTAATAAAACGAGCAATATCGGTAACTCGAAACATATGCCAAATGCTAAAATCAATCGCATAATTAAAGATAAATATTCATCAACTTTTGGCTCTAATTGAACAGCCAAAATCCCCTTACTCGCCGATTGTTCAAAGCCAAGAAAGAATTCCCAAGCGATAGGAACAACAATATAATAAACAAAGGACGCACCAAGAATGAAAAGTACCGGCGTCGCGGTTATAAAAAAAATAAATATTTTTTTCTCATTTTTGTATAAACCGGGAGCTATAAAACGCCAGCCCTGTATAGCCATTATTGGAAAAGCGACGGAAAAAGCGGAGAAGAATGCGACCCTCACCTGCGTTAAAAATGCTTCATGCAATCCCGTGAATATCATTCTTCTATCTAGCTGACCTTGAGTAGCTTGGGCTAACGGTCGCACCAAGAAATTATAAATATCATCAGCGATAAAATAGAATCCAAAGAACGCTATAATCAGTCCAGAAAAACAGTAAATTAATCGCCTGCGAAGTTCCGCTAAATGGTCAATTAATGGCACTTTGCTATTATTTAGATCACCATCTAACATCCAGTATCGTTCCATTTAAACATATTTTATTAAAATCAATACTCAGTCAGATTTCTAAAATACAGGTAAGGTACTTTATTATATTCTATTGTAACCAGAACCATTCATTGTTTTATATTATAATTTTAATTATCTGGTAAGATGTCCTTGTTCGTATCATCATCTTTTTTTTTAGCCAATACTTCGTCGTCTGATTTTTCAATAAAATATTCGGCGTCGTCCCTAAATTTTTGTAATTCAGTTTCCCTTGCTACTTCTTCCAATGAGTTTTGAAACGTCCAAACTATACTTTTTGCCGCCCTGAACCATTTCGTTATTGAACGAATTAACACTGGTAAATCTTTAGGACCAACAACGATAATAGCCACAAGTGAAATTAGAAATAATTCCTGCCATCCAAGGTCTAACATTCTTACCTTCTAGGGTTCATATTTTATCTTGTTTAACAATATTTTTAATTTTTCTTTACTTTATTGTTATTTTTAACAGATCCTTCATCTGGTGGATCAATGGCAACTTCTATCTGTTTGGATTGTGCCTCATTGACCTCTTCATCGCCATCTTTGTTCATACCTCTTTTAAAATTTCTGAGGCCAGTTCCTAAGTCCCCCATAAGTGAAGATAATTTGCCGCGACCACCAAACAAAATAACAACAATTATTAGAACGATCACCCAATGCCAAATGCTAGTGAAACCCATTTTCTACCCCCAACATACTCACTCTTTCCAGTTATCTCTCAAAAATATATCATTTCCTGAAAACAAAAACCTGAGATAGATCAAGTTCTACACCCACTATTGCCCCTGGTCTAGGCAGAACTACCCCTGGGACCCTCGCGTGTAAATGTTTAGTTTTATTCCCAACTTTTGAATGTATTGGTAATGAAAGGTGAATTAAACTGGAGCGTCCAAGTAATCTAGATTCAACAACAACAGCTTTTTTCTCCTCATTAATACAGGGTCCCTCCCTAATAGATAGCGCTTCAGGGCGAGCAACGACTTCTACTTCATCTCCAATATTGAAATCTCTAGAAGGAAGTAACCCTAGATCGCTATCAACTCCTTTTTCTACTACAACCCCATCAGCGAAATTTAATTCACCAAAAAAACCAGCCACAAATGCATTTACAGGGTTACAGTAAAGTTCCTCTGGTTTACCGGTCTGAATAATTTTCCCCTCTTGCATCACGACAATTCTATCAGCCATAAACATTGCTTCTTCGGAGTCATGAGTAACCATCAACGTAGCACATTCATTCGCCTTTAGGAGATGAAGAACCTCATCCCGTATATTGTCCCGCAATCGCGCATCAAGTCCCGAATAAGGTTCATCTAACAACATAATTTTAGGTTTAGGCGCCATTGCTCGGGCTAAGGCCACACGTTGTTGTTCTCCTCCCGATAAAGTGTGAGGATAGCTCTGAGCATAACTATCCATATTAACCATTTTTAATGCATCTAATGCACGGCCTTCGGCGATCTCTTGAGTAAATTTCTTTAACCCAAATTTAGTATTCTCAATCACAGAAAGATGCGGGAAGAGAGCATAGTCTTGAAAAACTAGTCCAACATCTCTCTGCTCGGGTGGAACCTGGAAGTTGACACTGGAAACCAAATCGCCATTCAATAAAACCTCACCTGCTTGAACCTTTTCTAGCCCAGCCGCCAACCTCAGTGTCGTTGACTTTCCGCACCCTGAGGGGCCAAGAAGACAAACAACTTCTCCTTGCTCAATCGATATCGATAAATTACTGACCGCGGTAGTTGTTTCAAATTCGTGGTATATCTCTTTTAATTCTAAAGCATACTTTTCCAAGTTTATTCTCGTATCTAAACAAATCTGTTATAAATTGTAGCATGTGATTTTGACTTTAAACTTCGTCGTCATCTGGTCCGAAAAGTTCGTTTTGATCCTCGCTTAAATCCTCTTCGTCTTCATCTAATAAATCATCAGGTAAAATAAGCGAAGTCAGGCTCTGACGTTTTTCCAATAAACCAGCTGCTTTTAGCTCCTCAAGTCCCGGCAAATCCTGTAGGTTCTCTATCCCAAAGTGATCCAGAAATCCACTAGTGGTTCCCCATTGCAATGGACGCCCTGGGATTTTTCGCCGTCCCCTTGGCCGAATCCACCCGGCCTCGAGTAAAGTATCGAGGGTCCCTTTGCTCACGTTCACCCCTCGTATAGCCTCGATATCGCCTCTAGTAACTGGTTGATGATAGGCTATTATTGCCATTGTTTCTATAGCAGCGGACGATAATTTTCTTTTTACCGCGACTGTCATTCTAAGGCTCTCAGCCAAGTCGCTAGCAGTACGAAATGCTACTGCATTTCCTATATCACATAGATTTACCCCCCTAGTTGAGTAAACCTTTTCAATATTTTCTAGTACAAGATTAATATCTATCTCCTCCGGGATACGAGATTGAAGAGATACGCGGTCTAGGGGTTTAGCGCTAGCGAACAATAATGCTTCCACCAAACGAACACTTTCAAAGAAATGAGTATCCTCTTCGGAATTTTTTTTAATCTTCGCTACATTGTCGTTTTCAAAATTCATATTACTTTCTACCACGCAAGAAAATCGGACCAAAATGTTTATCTTGTCTTAAATCAATAAGCCCCTCTTTCACTAACTCAAGGCTAGCGACAAATGTTGAAGCAACAGCTGACCGAGCTAGAACAGCATTATGCAGCCCCTTTGGAAGATAATCGATCATGGACTGCCAATCTGGTATTTCACCTATCATTAACCTCAAACGCTCAAGAGCCTCATCTACCGCAAATAACTTTGTCGATACAATATGTAATGTCGATTCTGTCGAACGCTGTTTTATATCCCCGTAAGTCTTGAGTAATTCAAACAGAGTTAAATCATAAACAGAAAAAAATTGATTACTCACTTTTTCTTCCATACCTCTAGCATGCCTGTCGGTTCCCAATTGTGGTAACTTCAGAAGCTCAGCACCCGCTTTCCTCATCGCTTCTAACCTCTGTAATTGGAAACGAAGAGCTTCTGC
>QBVV01000053.1 GCA_003284265.1 SAR116 cluster bacterium AG-313-A07 | reverse complement strand
CAAGTAGCCGCAATTCCTTTCAGATATAAACCTGACTCTTTAAAAGTTTTGTTGTTGACTACACGAAAAACGGGAAAGTGGATTGTGCCCAAAGGATGGCCAATCGAGGGTTTAAACTTTAGCCAGTCAGCAGAACAAGAGGCGCTAGAAGAAGCTGGTGTTAAAGGGCTCATGTCAAAAGACCCAATCGGCGACTTCATCTATCATAAAAAGATTGCCCCAAGGCGAAAGGTCCCTTGTACAGTTGTGACGTATGGCCTTCATGTTACAGACCAGATGTCTGAATGGATAGAGAAAGGTCAGAGGAAAATATTGTGGTGCTCGCTACTCGAAGCTGCAAAAAAAGTTAAAAATACAGGGCTTCGTGACATATTCCAAAATATTTCGACTGACCAGAGTATTTTACTGAAAAACGTCCCGCAGATTTATAAATAAAAGGTTGTTTTCCGTGAACGCAAAAAGAAATACCATTGATAAAGATTTAGATAAAATTGTCAGTTTGGAAAATGCAACTAAAACAGTTTCAAGCGGACTGGTAGCCCACACTTCTGCCTTTATATTTTTAGTAGCAGCCGGCTTTTTAGGGGCCTTTTTTGCAGGGGTCGAAACCGAGACTACAATAATTGTTTTTGCCGCTGTACTGGGCGGTTATATGGCTTTAAATATAGGCGCTAATGATGTAGCCAACAATGTAGGGCCAGCCGTGGGCTCAAAAGCCATGAGTATATTCGCGGCGCTACTCATGGCTGCAGTTTTCGAAAGCGCTGGTGCGTTGTTGGCTGGTGGAGATGTTGTTTCAACAATTTCCAAGGGGATTATCGATCCAAAGCTCGTTCCAGATAATAAAATCTTTATAAACGCAATGATGGCAGCACTTTTAGCTGCGGCAATTTGGGTGAACTTCGCCACTATTGTTGGAGCGCCAGTCTCTACCACCCATTCTGTTGTGGGAGGTGTAATGGGGGCTGGAATTGCAGCGGTTGGGTTTCAACTCGTTAACTGGAACACGATGGCGGCAATCGCTGCCAGTTGGGTTATATCTCCTGTCTTGGGGGGTATTATTGCAGCTGCATTTCTTGCATTTATTAAGATCAATCTTATTTACCAAGAGGATAAAATAGCAGCAGCAAACCGCTGGATACCAATGTTAGTCGCAATAATGGCATCGGCATTTGCTTGTTACCTTTCCATCAAGGGACTGAAGCGCGTATGGAAGCCAGAATTAGAAATAGTCGCCTTGGTTGGCATCATTACATTTGTTGTGGTTTGGCTGATAATGAATCCACTCATAAAACGACAATCAGATGGAATGGAAAATAGAAATCGCTCTCTAAGAACCTTATTTAAAATACCGTTGATTTGTTCCGCAGCATTACTGTCATTTGCTCATGGAGCAAATGATGTGGCCAACGCCATCGGTCCCCTGGCCGCAATCCTACATAGCGTTGAAATGGGCACGATAACAGCAAAAGCGTTAATACCGAATTGGGTAATGATAATAGGAGCTTTTGGAATTAGCTTGGGCTTGTTTTTGTATGGCCCCAAACTAATAAGAATGGTTGGCAACCAGATCACCAAAATGAATCCTATGCGGGCTTACTGTGTCGCCCTATCGGCGGCAATTACTGTAATTATGGCGTCTTGGCTTGGGCTACCCGTTAGCTCTACTCACATTGCCGTAGGAGCTGTATTTGGAGTTGGTTTCTATAGAGAATATTTTACACGCAATAGTAAAGTCAGAAAAAAAATCGTCTCCAAAACAACTGCTTCAAAGACAATAAAGAAAGAGCCATCAACACAAAGAGAGATGAAATATCGGAGATTAGTTAGACGATCGCATTTTCTTACCATTATTGCTGCATGGGTAATTACTGTTCCGGCGGCAGCAGTACTTTCGGCACTTATCTTTTTGGGAATGGCAGCAATTAATTGATAGGCCAGCCGATTATCAATTAAAATATTAATACCATATAACTATAAGTTTTTAAATCGCGCTGTTTTACAAGTGTTTTCTTTAAGAACTCGAAGTTTTCCAAGGAGAAACCGAGTAATCCAAAAAAACAATATACCGAGAAACCTGAGTGCTATATTATTTTTAAGAATAAGTAGTTAATAAATGGAAGAAATTGATGGCTATGTTAGCTAACCGAATGAATCACCTTGGAACAGAAACAGCATTTGAAGTTATGGCACGCGCCAATGCACTTGAGGCGGAAGGTAGAGAGATTATAAATTTAGGGATAGGTCAGCCTGATTTCAAAACGCCAGAACACATCGTTGAGGCTGCTGTTAAGGCACTTCACGATGGACATCATGGTTACACACCAGCTAATGGTATTCCGCGCTTGAGGGAAGCGGTGTCCGCCGATTTGCATAAACGTTACTCGATAAATATACCAGAGCAGCAGATCCTCATAGTTCCAGGAGGAAAAGTTACAATGTTTCTGGCAATGATGATATATGGCGAGCCAGGCTGTGAAATTCTTTATCCTAATCCAGGTTTTCCCATTTACGAGTCTACTATCCGATTTTCTGGAGCAACTCCAATTCCAATAGCGCTGCGTGAGGAAAATGGATTTGCTTTCTCCGCAGAGGAAGTTTTATCGCAGATAAACCACAATACGCGATTGATAATTTTAAACAGTCCCGCTAATCCAACTGGAGGAGCGGTTCCCAAACAAGAATTTGATACATTAGTTGAAGGCTTATCCAACTGGCCAAACGTTGCAGTAATGAGCGATGAGATATATGGCCAGATGCTTTACGATGGACGAGAGCATGTAAGTCTCCTTCAGTATCCTGAATTGCACGATCGCTTAATTTTGCTAGATGGATGGTCCAAAACATATGCCATGACCGGTTGGCGGTTGGGATACAGTATTTGGCCTAAAAACGTTATCAATCAAGCTGAAAAACTTTGTGTTAACATTCACTCATGCGTTAACGCTTCCGCACAGTTTGCGGGAATAGCGGCTCTAGAAGGCAATCAAGACCCAGTAAAATTCATGGTTTCTGAGTTTGATGCTAGAAGAAAGATAATAGTTGATGAGTTGAACCAAATCCCCGGATTTAGCTGCATTGAACCAGGCGGGGCTTTTTATGCCTTTCCAAATATCACAAACACGGGTATGAGTTCTCAAAAGCTACAAGAAAAGATTTTGGAAGAAGCGGGAGTAGCCGTTATAGCTGGAACAAGCTTTGGTGTTCAAGGAGAGGGTTTTCTGCGGTTTTCGTACGCTAATTCGATTGAGAATATTCAGAAGGCGATAAAGAAAATCGCTAGATGCATTGCCTAATTATTAACCAATAACAGCTTTTTTTTTAGGCATTTGTTCATTTTTTAATCGGTCTTACACCAAAATAAAATAATCTCTTCTTTTAACTTCCTGTTTTCAATGGTTTTTTTTTATTTTCGCGGTTGGCATATCTTGTGCAATTGTTGTTGGACAAAAAAACCAATTAATCTTTTTGGCTAACAAATATGAAAAAAATTGAGGCTATTATCAAACCTTTCAAATTAGACGAAGTGAAAGAAAGACTGCACGAAGTCGGTATAAAGGGCATCACAGTTATAGAGGCTAAAGGGTTTGGCCGACAGAAAGGTCATACAGAATTATATAGAGGTGCTGAGTATGTTGTCGACTTTCTTCCAAAAGTAAAAATCGAAGTTGTTATGGAAGACGAGTTACTTGACGCGGCAGTGGAAGCAATACAACAGACGGCCCATACCGGACGTATAGGCGATGGAAAAATATTTGTTTCAACCATAGATGAGGCGATACGAATACGAACTGGAGAGACGGGACACGACGCTTTGTAAGATCGTTTATCACGTAAAAAAATAGGAATTTAGCACAACTAATTGAAATTAAAAAAATTATTGGAAGGAAAACCATGTCAGACACAAGTTCAATTATGGAGATGATCAAAGAAAATGATATTCGTTTTGTTGATCTCCGATTTACAGACCCTCGCGGTAAATGGCAGCACCTAACACAAGCTATAGTTACGGTAGATGAGGACTCACTGAAAGAGGGCTTTATGTTTGATGGTTCATCAATTGCAGGCTGGAAGGCAATCAATGAATCAGACATGTGCCTTATGCCAGACTTAACGACGGCAACCATAGACCCGTTTTTTGCGCAAGCCACCTTGGTCTTAGTTTGCGACGTCTTGGAACCGACTACCGGGAGACCGTACAACCGGGACCCAAGATCCACAGCCAAGGCTGCCATTGATTATATGTCAAACCAAGGTATTGGCGATACTGCTTTCTTTGGCCCGGAAGCTGAATTCTTTGTTTTCGATGACGTAAAGTTCGATGTGCAAATGAACCGCGGTTACTATGAAGTTGATAGTTCTGAAGGGCCTTACAACACGGCTCGTGATTATGAGGAAGGTAACCCAGGGCACCGGCCGGGTATAAAGGGTGGTTATTTCCCAGTCCCCCCTGTCGACTCAGAGCAAGATTTACGAAGTGAAATGTTAGCTGTAATGGAAGAGATGGGTGTTGAGGTTGAAAAACACCACCATGAGGTGGCGCCATCACAGCACGAACTAGGGATGAAATTTGGCACACTCATTAACACTGCAGACTCACTTCAGATCTATAAATATGTAGTGCACCAGGTGGCATCGTCCTATGGTAAAACAGCAACATTTATGCCAAAACCAGTCGCTGGAGATAATGGCTCAGGAATGCATGTCCATCAATCGATATGGAAAAATAACGAGCCAATGTTTGCTGGCTCCGAGTATGCCGATCTATCGGAAACCTGCCTCTTTTATATTGGCGGAATAATAAAGCATGCTCGGGCGATAAACGCATTTTCAAACTCGATAACAAACAGCTACAAGCGGCTAGTTCCTGGTTTCGAGGCACCAGTGCTTCTTGCATATTCGGCTAGAAATAGGTCTGCTTCTTGCCGAATTCCTTTCGTAAACAATCCTAAGGGTAAAAGAGTTGAAGTGCGGTTCCCGGATGCCGCCAGTAATCCCTATCTTGCCTTTTCCGCGATGCTCATGGCAGGCTTGGATGGAATCAAAAATAAAATTCATCCCGGCGAAGCTATGGATCAAGATTTATACGAGCTATCCCCGAATGAATTAAAGGATATACCAACTGTATGTGGCTCGTTACGCGAAGCATTAAACGCATTGGATTTAGACAGGGATTTTCTAACGCAAGGCGACGTTTTTGATGATGATCAGATAGATGCATATATTGATTTAAAAATGGAAGAAGTTTTGGCATTTGAACAAGCGCCACACCCAATAGAATTCAAGATGTATTACTCCGTTTAAGCCAAACAGCGGATTAGACACTTTTTTAAAGGGGCTGCAATATAAGCAGCCCCTTTCTTAAAGAGACTTGAAACAAGATAAATCTCAAGAAATACTGAGAGATTGCTGATAAAAATTGCTCACTTTCAAGCCGGTGCCGGTTAAGATCACTATGGTTGTTTCTTCCGGTTTTATAGCTCCATTATTGACTAACTCGTAAAATGCTGCGGCAGCAGTGGCACATGTCGGTTCCGCATAAAGGCCTTTGGCGGCTAAATCGTGTGTCGCCTGAACAATTGCATTCTCTCCCAACGCTATGGTACCACCAGACGATCGTCTCAGAGCATTCAAAACTGAATTGAGTCTTATCGGCCGTTTTATGGCGGTTCCCTCCGCTATCGTTGAACTAAAACTATCTTCGATATGGCTATTCACTCCTGCCTGAAAAGCAGTATTTATTGGTGAACAATTTTGCGGTTGGGCAGCAAAAAGACGGGGCAGTTTACTAATTAATTTCAAAGCCTTTAATTCTTGGAAAGCAATATCACACCCCAATACGTTACTACCCGCTCCTGTGGGAATAATTACATTGTCTGGCGCCGTAAAATTTAGGTCTTCCCACAATTCGTATCCAAGGGTTTTTGTCCCCTGTAAAAAAAAAGGATGCCAATTATGGCTAGCATAAAAACAAGTTTCCGCCATTTTTAAAGCAGCGCTTTCCGTGTCTTCTCTTGTTCCGGGAATTAAATGTATTTTGGCGTTGTATGATTTAATTTGCGCTATTTTAGCCGCTGATGTGGACTCGGGTGCAACGATATTTACTTTGATCCCTGCCGCAGCACCATACGCAGCAATAGCAGCACCGCCATTTCCAGAACTATCCTCAACAACTTCATTGATATTCTGATGCTTCAGAAAAGACATCATTACTGACGCCCCCCTATCTTTAAAAGAGCCAGTTGGCGCAAACCACTCCAGCTTAAATAAAGCATTATATCCACCAAACTCCATATTAATTAGAGGAGTACATCCTTCGCCTAAGCTCACCTTAGTGGAGATATTTTTTGGAAACGCGTTTCTATAACGCCAGATTGAACGTTCTCTTTTGTCTATTTGGCATTCTGTAATACCCGTCAAACCCGATATTGCAAGAGGGTTTCTTTCATCAGAACACCACCGAGGCACGTCGATTGAGTATTTACCCCCCTCCTTCTCGTCAATTAAAATAGGTTCGACCATTATACCCCGCTAAAAAATTATCAAAATTCAGTTTTTATCCGATGCTTAATCGACAATAAACAGTTGGTAAATAAACCAAAACACCATATGTTGTATTCATCTAACATCCAAGACACATTTGATAGATGTATAAATTATAAAACTGAATTCATAAAATGGAACTCTAAAATGGCAGATCTTTTCCAAAATGCCCCAGCCGTTACCACGACAAATTATTCCGCTAAAGATATAGAGGTATTAGAGGGATTAGAGCCTGTTCGACGCCGCCCCGGTATGTATATAGGCGGCACTGATGAGATCTCGATGCATCATTTAGTGGCTGAAGTGCTTGACAATTGCATGGATGAGGCTGTTGCAGGACACGCGTCGCGAATAGAAATTTCTTTATCAAAAGACATGGCAATAACAATTACGGATAATGGAAGAGGTATTCCTATTGATCCTCACCCAAAATTTAAAAATAAATCAGCGCTAGAAGTTATCCTAACAACTCTACATGCCGGCGGAAAATTTTCCGAAAATGTCTATAGCACCTCGGGCGGATTGCATGGTGTTGGAATATCTGTCGTTAATGCTCTATCGGATTTTTTATGTGTAGAAGTAGCACGAGAGAAGAAGCTATATTCGCAAATATTTTCCCGCGGAATAGCCGAAACAGAGCTACTTGACAAAGGAGATATCAATAATAGGCGGGGGACTTCTATCAAGTTTCATCCGGATCCTGAGATTTTTGGTAAGAAGGCGCGTTTCAGACCAAATCTGCTTTTTCGAATGGCCCGATCAAAGGCCTACCTTTATAAGGGTGTAGAGATCAGATGGTCCTGCGACCCAGAACTAGTTGTTAGTGATCAAAAAACGCCAGAATCAGAAATACTGCAGTATCCAAATGGCTTAGTTGACTTTTTGTCAAAAGAACTTGGCGACAGGTTAATAATAGGAGAGCAAATTTTTTCTGGCGAAGTCAAAGCGAATGAGTATGAAAGAATTGAATGGGCGATAGCATGGCCCGACGACAATGATGACGGCTTTTCAAACACATATTGCAATACAATACCTACGATCAGCGGGGGCTCGCATGAATCCGGCCTAAGAGCCGCGTTGATGAAGAGTATACGCGCTTACGCCGAGCTGTCTGGAATTACAAAACGTATCAGTCAAATGACTGCTGATGATATTATGACTGGCGCATGTGTTTCGTTATCAATATTCATGCGAGACCCACAGTTTCAAGGACAAACAAAAGAACGTTTAGTAAGCCCTGAAGCAGCAAAATTAGTTGAACAATCGATAAAGGATAGATTTGATCACTGGCTCTCTGGTTCGCCAGAAACGACAAAGCTATTAATAAATAGCTTTTTAGAGAGAAGCGATTACAGACTTCGACGAAAACAAGAAAAAGAAGTTAGTAGAAAGTCTGCCACTAGAAAGTTACGGCTACCAGGAAAATTAACAGATTGCAGTAAAAGCGGTTCAGAGAATACTGAAATATTTATCGTAGAAGGTGATTCCGCTGGTGGATCAGCGAAACAAGCTCGCAATAGAATGACGCAAGCTATTCTTCCACTAAGAGGAAAAATTTTAAACGTGGCGAGCGCCTCAGCAGAGAAACTCAGAGGCAATCAAGAATTAACGGACCTAATTCAGGCTCTCGGTTGTGGTTCTGGCGATAGATACGATGATGAAGCCCTTAGATACGAAAAAGTTATAATTATGACAGACGCTGACGTCGATGGGGCTCATATAGCGTCTCTCCTCATGACTTTTTTTTACAAAGAAACTCCACAACTCATTGAAAATGGACATTTATATCTCGCAATGCCCCCTCTTTTCAGACTAACACAAGGTGGTTCGACATTTTATGCCCGGGACGAAGATCACAAGACCGAATTAATCGAAAATAACTTTAACAACCGGGGGAAAATAGAAATAAGTCGCTTCAAGGGGCTGGGGGAAATGCCGGCATCCCAGCTAAAGGAAACTACAATGAACCCAGAAAAACGGAATCTTTTAAAGATAACGATACCGTCTCAGAATCACGAAAGCCTCGAATGTACTAGTACTTCTGAAGAAAAACAGCACTTAAAATCCACTGTTGAGACATTAATGGGAAAGAAACCGGAATTGCGATTCGCTTATATTCAGCAAAATGCAAAATTTGTATCTGAATTAGACGTGTAAACTCTATAAATTAATTAAATTTATTTTTCTTCGGCTTCCGCTTCAGCCTCTAACTTGGCATAATCCTTTTCAACGCCCTTTGCGGTTGCCGTCATAGCAGTTTCTCTAGCTTTAACCATAAAAACAAGAGCTTCATTGAAGGGCACAGATATGCCCAGTTTCTTTGCTTCCCGAACTAGCGCTCCATTTAAAGAATCTATTTCGGTTGGTCGTCCCGCCTCCATGTGTTGTTGCATAGAGGGTTTGTTGTACCGCATCCTTGTCAACTTTTTGACGTAACCAACCATATCATCATTATCTAAATTAATTCCTTTGGCCTCAACAACAGACATCACTTCCTCAAGTATTTGAGACTGCATCTCATCTGCAGACACGTTTCTTGCGACTTCTCCCGCTCTTAACCCGGATATTGCGCATACAGGATTTATCCCACAATTGAGTACAAATTTACTCCAAATAGCACCCATTATATCCATCGAAATTTCTGGGGTAAAACCACTATGCAACAATGTTTCCCTTAAAGCTTCTACTCGACAGCTTGGCTCCCCGGATAGCTCACCAAGAAGCGTTTTTCCATGATTGGTATGAACGGCATGGCCTGGCGCTTCCAGAGCCGCACTATGATAACTTATTCCACCTACAACTCGACCAACCCCCAAAACCCGCCCCAATTCTTCTATATTACCAATTCCATTTTGTAGGGATACAGCCCACCCATCCGGCTTTAAAATAGTTGCTGCAGACTTGGCGCCATCAATAGTTCCATTTGTGTGAGTATGAAATAAGACTACATCGCTGCTGTTACCCAAATCATCCGGATTTGAGGTAGCTTTGACGGTGAAGGTGTTATCACCTGTAACGCCCGATAATCTATAGCCGTGTTGATTAATAGCACTTACGTGCTCTTCATTTACATCAAAGAAAGTCACCGAGTGGCCAGCGGCGACAAGTCCCAGTCCATATACTCCACCCATAGCTCCAGCACCAACAACACAGTATTTCATTCTAAGATCCTCCTTAACCATTTAGTTCCGACCATTTTAAAACCCACGAATTAATAAAACCAAGATGACTAAAAAAATTCTACCTTCCTTACATATTTAAAACTAATCACTTTAATCTACCCGCAACATCTCAACATGCATAATTCCATCTTCACTATATGGAGCCGAAACGCAACTGTATCCAATATCTTCATAAAATTCTTTCAGATAAACTTGAGCATTGAGCCTGACTGCTTTAGATTTGAAAATCTGCTCACATCTTCGATGTGCCTCGAGCATTAACTCCCTCGCTAACCCTCTTCCCCTACACTCTTTCTTTACTAGAACCCGTCCTATTGCTGCCTCATTATAAATAGTCTGTGGCTTTAACAATCTACAATACGCATTTAACTCTGAATTATGGCCATAACCCATTAGATGCCAACAAGACAAATCATGATTATCTATATCTGAATAGATACAGGATTGTTCTATGATAAAGATATTTTGTCTCACTCGGAGTAATTCGAAAAGTTGATAACTCGGCATTTCGCCTAAACACAAACAGGCCCAATCGACTTTAACAGCTGACATTGTTTTTCGGTCACCTTTCAGTTTATTTTATCTAATCTTATTTGTGCTATGGTACTCAAAGGAACTAATTGTATTTTTTTCTGTCCCAGATCATCTATCCAATCTTTCAAAACTCTCAACGTAGCTTTTCTAGGATGACCTATTGCTATTGCGGTCCCTGTCTTTTTCGCAATTAATTCTGTCTGAGCTAATCTTAATTTAACCTCTTTCTCACTATCTACATCATCTAGAAAAATATCACGGGCAACAACGGGAGCCGATAACCGCCTTCCCATTTTTAACGCTACAGACCTGCTGGTCGTAACAGAATCCAAAAACAAGTAACCTCTTTTTTTTAGACTGCTGATTAGAAATTCCATTAATTTTGAGTTAGCGGTAAAACGACTCCCCATATGATTGTTGATACCAATGAAGTTGGGAAATGTTTCAAGCGCTAGATTTAAAGTCTGATTCAACTCCATATTTTTCATATCGACTAAAAGAGCTCCAGGGCCTGGATCCTCATTACCCAATGGCTCCATTGGCAAGTGAAGCATAAGCTCATGTCCTTTGGAAGATGCAATGGTTGTCTGTTCAATTAAATTAGGAGCATAACTTAAAAAAGATAATGTCAGTGGCCCTCCCAATTGGACAACTTCATTCAATATTTTTTTATTTAGACCCATGTCATCAAGCACAATAGCTATATACGAGAATCCAGGCTGTTTAAAAGCAGAAATGGAATTATCGATCCATTTGGGTAATTGGTTCTTTTTTTTAAATCTATAGTTTTGGTTTTGACGAAGTGGTACTGCCTTAGTGTTTTTATTATGATTTTTCTCAGCCGTGGCTATTACTTTTGGGAATGTTTTCGAATACCTAGTTTTGTCGTTTATTGAGAAAGAACCAAACTGTGTGATTTTTTCTAATTTTTTGGTTTGTTTTTCAACCTCTTTATGTTCTGCAAAAAAAATACCGATGCCTAGCCCCAAGCAAAAAATCAAACTGGCAGCAAAAATTATTAAAGTAATTTTTTTTATATAAGGAAAGTTTTTCACTCTATTTGTCTAATTTGCAAAATTCATTTTTTGACCAGTACTACACTTAAGATGTTTTTTATGCATTGCCCTAGTAAAAAAAGATACCTTGGCATTAGCCTCCCTTTCCCCCAGACCAGCTAAATGCTATACCACTTTATATAAACTAGTATTCAATATTTAATGCTTAAAATGGGTAATCATGTTCCTTTTGATAGATAACTATGATAGCTTTACTTACAATTTATGGCACTTCCTGGGGCAACTAGGTGCCGAGGTTAAAGTTGTTCGGAATGATAAGGCCACAGTTAAGGAGGTGCTCGCATTAAACCCTACTGGGATAATTATTTCACCTGGCCCCTGTGATCCAGACAAAGCAGGTATTTGTCTCGATCTAATAACTTCAGCCCCCGCTCCCATGCCCATATTGGGCGTTTGCCTTGGGCATCAATGTATTGCTCAAGCATTTGGCGCTAAAATAATAAAAAGCGACATCCCAATGCATGGAAAAATAAGCAAAATAAAACATAATAACACCAATATATTTGAAGGTATCATTCAGGATTTTCTTGCTACTCGATATCATTCTCTTGTGGTCGACAAACAAAGCCTCCCGGAATTCCTGGTTGTAACGGCAGAGACAAAGGATGGCTTGATAATGGGTTTTAATCATGCAGAAAGACCTGTCTTTGGAGTTCAATTTCACCCAGAAAGTATTGCAACTGATTTCGGTTATAAGATTCTGGCAAACTTTTTAAAAATTGCAGGACTTAAAGGTCACTCGGTTGAAAATATTAATATGCTGCAAGACGAGCTGAGAAAGAATACAAAATGACCGATGATGTCGATAATATAAAATCCCTCATTAGTATTGTAGCAGACGGAATGACACTAAACGAGCATCAAGCTGAACAGGCTTTCGATTTAATTATGTCTGGAGATGCTACACCCTCTCAAATAGCAGGCTTTTTAATGGCATTGAGGGTTCGTGGAGAAACTGTCGAAGAGATAACCGGCGCAGCAAGAAGTATGAGAGCCAAAGCTACTAAAATTATATCTCCAAAGGGCGCTATGGATAACGTGGGGACAGGAGGAGACTCCTCTGGCACCTATAATATAAGCACCGCAAGTAGCTTTGTGGTGAGCGCTGCAGGTGTGCCTATAGCCAAACATGGAAATCGAGCCCTTTCCTCGAAAACTGGGGCGGCTGATGTACTTACTCAACTGGGCGTTAATCTAGATTGTAAGATGGAGCTTGTTCAATCATCCATGGATGAAGCGAGTATCTGCTTTCTAATGGCGCCGCGTCATCATACCGCCATGCGTCATGTAGCTGAGCCTCGCATACAATTGGCAACACGCACAATCTTTAACTTATTAGGCCCAATCGCAAATCCAGCCGATGTAACCCGCCAATTAGTTGGCGTATTTTCGGAAGACTGGGTTGAGCCTATCGCAAAAGTACTTAAGAGTTTGGGGTCAGAGAGAGCGTGGGTAGTTCATGGCAGTGACGGTCTCGATGAAATTACTACAACAGGAAAAACCAAGGTTGCTTCGCTCGAAGACGGCGCTATAACCACATTCGAAATACATCCGACCGAGGCAGGAATTAAGCTCGCAAAACCTGAACAGCTTGTTGGAGGGGAACCCGACGAAAATGCAAGTGCACTGCTATCTATTTTTAATGGAGAAAGAAATGCTTATAGAGATATTGTTGTCCTGAATTCAGCAGCATGTCTAATCATCGCGGGAAAAGCTCAGAACCTCACCGAAGGTGCCTCAATAGCATCAGATATGATTGATAGTGGTAAAGCCATGGAAAAACTTGAAGCTTTAAAACAAATTACTAACAGATAGGTTTAACATATAATGGCCGATATATTAGCTAAAATTTGCGAAGTAAAACGGAGCCATGTAGAGCAGTGTAAAAGCACAGTGCCGCATTCGGAGTTGAAAAGAAAATTACCAAATAATTTTGCAGTAAAGAGTTTTTCCGCAGCGCTTAAAAATAGCCTGAAATTTGGCTATGGATTAATAGCAGAAATCAAAAAAGCATCGCCAAGTAAGGGGCTGATACGTAAAGACTTTTTTCCAAACGAGTTAGCATTGTCCTATCAAAGAGGAGGAGCCTCTTGTCTTTCCGTATTAACCGACGAACCCTTCTTTATGGGTAGAAATGATTTTTTAACTTCTGTTCGCGAAGTTTCATCACTTCCTATTATTCGCAAAGACTTTATGCTTGATCCCTATCAGATTACCGAATCACGCGTCCTTGGAGCAGACTGTATTCTTTTAATTATGGCTGCTCTTAATGATGATTTGGCGATAGAACTTGAAAACTATGCATTTGATTTGGGTATGGAGGTACTCATTGAAGTTCACGATGAGCAAGAACTGGAGCGGGCTCTTCGATTAAAATCTCCATTAATTGGCGTTAACAATAGAAACCTGAAAACAATGAAAACTGACCTTGCTACGACCGAACAACTTGCCCATCTAGTTCCAATGGATAGAATCCTGATCTCCGAAAGTGGCTTAAATACCGAGGCCGATTTGGCTAGAATGGCAAACATAGGGGCAAAATGCTTTTTGATCGGTGAAGCGTTAATGCGACAAGAAAATCTTGAAGATGCCACTCGATCAATACTAAGAAATCCTGTAATTTAACATCTGGAATGACAAAAATGCCCGAATTGAACCATTTTGACAGCAAAGGAAATGCTGTCATGGTAGATGTATCAAACAAACCGGATTCCTCCCGAGCAGCATCCGCTTCGGCGTCAGTACTCATGCAACCGGCAACTATGCAACTCATAATAGATAATGGTGTAAAAAAAGGAGATGTGTTATCAGTGGCACGATTAGCGGGAATTATGGGGGCCAAGAAAACACCCGAGCTAATACCTTTATGTCATCCACTAGCCCTTACATCGGTTAAACTTTCATTAACTTGTGACACTAGAAAGAACGCAATTGAAATTGTATCAACCTGCAAGGTAAATGGGCCTACAGGCGTGGAAATGGAAGCTTTAACTGCTGTGTCTATTGCGGCCTTAACTGTTTACGATATGTGTAAAGCGGTAGATAGAGAGATGCATATCACGGATATACATCTTAAAAACAAATCTGGAGGGAAGTCAGGAGATTGGAGTGCCGATTAAACCCTTAATGAAAGTTGATGAGGCAAAGGAGCGCGTATTAAGTTCAATGCCAGTAATGCCCGGGGAAGAAGTTTCCATAACCGAAGCTTTGGGCCGCATCACCTCGTGTGACATTTATTCTAGACGGACTCAACCACCAACGGCCCTCTCTGCGATGGACGGCTATGCTATCCGTTTTTCCGATGTGACAGATATACCATCAGAATTTAGACGAGTTGGGAGCGCCAAAGCTGGTGGCTCCTATACGGGAAATTTGAACCAGAACGAAACGGTAAGGATCTTTACAGGGGCACCGGTGCCACCCGGCGCCGATACAATCGTTATTCAAGAACATGTTGATGCAGAAAATGAAAATGATGGTGCACGTATAATAATAAGACAAAGACCACAAAAAGGCCGATATATAAGATCCT
>QBVV01000052.1 GCA_003284265.1 SAR116 cluster bacterium AG-313-A07 | reverse complement strand
TGGAAAAACTATGCATAAAATCAATGAACATGTTGAACTAGAAGATATTCGCGTTTTATCGGATATTTACTTTGCTCTGCTGAGGCGTTTTTTCTCCCGTTTCTCTGGATAATATTGTGCTTCCAACGATATCTCAGATTGCTATGGCGTTACATGGTGTTTGGTTAATTGCTTTTCGAAAACCCATATTGGAAGTGCATTTTGACGTTTCGACAAAGGGGTTTTGGAAATCGTTGTTTGCTGCAGTGCTGGTTTTACCAGCAAATATTTTGATAACTTTTTTTAGCAGTATTAGCTTATCTGAAACTGATTATGGCTTGCATCAGGCACTTCAAGACCTATTGATCTACGGCATAACATGGTTAGTATATCCTTTATTGATCATCAACGGGTGCATTTTTTTTGATAAGCGTGAAAGAGCGCTGGCCTATTTAGTCCCCTATAATTGGGCCTCTGTCCCGCTTGGTTACATACTTGCTGCGATAACAATAGCGAGTGGCCATGCCTCTTATTCTTCGTCACTGATGTCGTTTTTATTAACTATTGTCTACGCTGTAGCGATATTCTTATTTTTTGAGGTGGCACGCCAAGGTCTAAAGATTTCAAAACTTGCAGCCATTGGTGTTGTCACATTCGATTTTATCTTGAGTATTTTTCTAATGTCGGTGTTGGAGAGTTTGAAACTTTAGATGCAGTTATGGTTAGTAATTGTCATCGTAATCAGCTCCAGCAAAATATAGTCCAGCCGCTGGTGCCGTTGGGCCCGCAATTGACCGATCTTTAGCTTTCAGAATTCTGATAACATCTTGCTCCGTCCATCTTCCTTCTCCAACTAGTTTGAGGGTTCCAACAATGTTTCTGACCTGATGATGCAAAAACGATTTAGCTTCTGCAAATATTTGGATTTCGTCGTCAATCCTATTTACGGTTATGTCGCGAATTGTTTTTTCTGGTGATAAGGCTTGGCAGTGTTTCGCTCTAAAGCTTGTGAAGTCATGTTTTCCTATCAATACAGCGGCTGCCTTTTGCATATCAATTTCATTTAACCGACGGGGAACAAACCAAACTCGTCCAATGTCCAAAGCAGGTGGTGTTGCACGATTTAGAATTCTATATAAATATTTGCGATTTATCGCAGAAAAACGGGCATGAAAGTTTTGATCGATAGGCATTACCTCAAGAACAGTAATGGGTTGTTTGCCAAGATGATAATTCATAGCTTTCTTTATTGTTTCTAGGGAAAATTGGTCTGACTCAAGCTCAAAATGTGCCGTCATCGATAACGCGTGTACCCCCGAGTCAGTTCGCCCTGCACCGATTACTTCGGTTTTCATTCCGGAAAAAGATTCCAATGCGTGTTCTAATGATTCTTGGATGGAAGGCCCATTATTCTGTTTTTGCCAACCTACGTAATTACCGCCATCATATTCTATGCTAACTCTAAATTTTGGCATTTATCACAGAGCTCTTGGTTATTTTTATATTGTCTTATTACATGATTAAGATCTTTGGTAAATTCATAAAAAAAACGATACATAAGTATATGTTTATATATTGACAATAAGAGTCGTGCTTATTACACTATATTTGGCGCCGATTTGAGCTTCAGCTTGCGGGCGCGAGAAAAATGCAGCTAAAGCGTGGGAGGTTATCCCACAAAACTGGGGGCCTCGACTATGTTCTCCTCTTTATATTAGCGGCATCGATGAAAGTCATTTCGCTAATTTATTAGTCATAGGAGAAATAAATGTCATTGAATTCTAAAAACCCAGAGACTCAGGTCCTTCATGCGGGATATCGAGCTGATCCAGCGACAGGCTCTGTTGCAGTTCCAATCTACCAAACAACTTCCTATCAATTCCAAAGTACAGAGCATGCAGCTAATCTTTTTTCTCTAAAGGAACTTGGCAACATTTACACCCGCATAATGAACCCAACTTGTGATGTTCTTGAACAGAGAATCACGGCTTTAGAAGGTGGTGCTGCGGGCTTAGCTGTTAGCTCTGGTCAAGCTGCATCAGCTTTATCCATTCAAAATCTTGCGAAAATAGGTGACAACATAGTGAGTTCAACCGATTTGTACGGTGGAACCTGGAATTTATTCAATAATACATTAAGGGATCAGGGTATAGAGGTACGGTTTGTCGATCCATCAGATCCCCAAAACTTTCTCAAAGCGACGGATGAGCGCACGCGTGCCTATTATGCAGAAACTTTACCTAATCCAAAACTTCATGTGTTTCCGATAGAGGAGGTCGCATCAATAGGAAAAGAACTTGGTATTCCATTGATTGTTGATAATACGGCAGCACCTATTTTATGCCGTCCATTTGATCATGGTGCTGCAGTGGTAATCTATTCCACAACCAAATATATAGGAGGTCATGGAACGTCGATAGGAGGCATGATTATCGATAGTGGCACATTCCCTTGGGAGGAATATCCAGAACGGCAACCTGCATTGAATCAACCAGACCCCTCTTATCATGGAGCTGTTTGGGTAGAAGCGGTTAAGCCCATTGGCCCGGTAGCGTTTATAATAAAGGCAAGGACTACATTATTGCGCGATTTAGGAGCTGCTTTCTCACCTTTCAACGCCTTTCAAACTATCCAGGGTTTAGAAACGTTGCCCCTGAGAATGCGAGCGCATAGTCAAAATGCGGCCGCTGTTGTCGAATTTTTAGCTAATCATTCGTCGGTATCTAAAGTGATTTATCCAACCCAACAAAAGGGCGAAGAGCTAAAAAGAGCAAAAAAATATCTTACTGGGGGATATGGTGGCCTTGTTGGCTTTGAGCTGAAAGGTGGCAAAGAGTCGGGGGAAAAGTTTATAAATTCGTTGAAACTTTTCTATCATGTTGCCAACATAGGTGACGCGCGTTCTTTAGCTATTCACCCCGCGACTACGACACATAGCCAGCTTTCACCAGAGGATCAGAAAAGCACCGGTGTTTCTGAAAGTTATGTACGTCTCTCCATTGGCATTGAGCATATTGACGACATCATAAACGATCTGGAATTGGCCTTATCTGAGCCTTCATAATCTTGCGTTTTTGACTTAGGGTGATTTTATAGAACTTTAACATCACCTTAAGTCCTCAATTATTGGGAACTTGGCTTGGTAGTTTTCCCGTTTGGCGTAACGCTTCCCACAAAACCATACTTGCGCAAACAGCAACATTCAGAGATCTTGTCCTTGGGCCAATGGGTACTCTCACTTTATTTGGTATTTTTTGATGAATTTTTTCAGGCACTCCGCTCGATTCGCTTCCCATTATTAACGTATCAATAGACGAAAATTTAAATCCATCAAGATTACTATTACCTTTTGTTGTCAATAAAACCATTCTATTCGATGTATTCTTAGTTTCAAAATCTGTCCAAGATTTGTGCCGATTTATAATTGCCCGCTGTTCATAATCCATATGCGCTCTTCGGAGTTTGGCATCGGAAAAAATAAAACCGCATGGTTCAATAATATCGAGTGGGACATCAAAACAGGCACAAAGTCGAATGATTGTTCCCGCATTTTGGGGAATATCTGGTTGAAAGAGTGCTAATCTCATCTACTCTTCCCTCATATACAAATTTTTACAGCTTAAATTGCACATTTTTGTTCCCGTTTCTTTGCTTTTTCTTGTACTCTGCAGTATACGATTTAATGAAATTGTATAAAATTATGTTTTGTAAATAGCGGTTTTAAGTTGCTCTGATCGAACTTGATAAATATGTAATTTGATCAACGGTATGTTAAGCTGGGTTTTGGGGGGAAGCTAGTTCTGATGGCTGATACAAATGAAGGTACCACTAGGAGAGATTTTATTCACGTGGCAAGCGCGACGGCTGGAGCGCTAGGGGTCGCGTGTGTTGCGTGGCCTTTTATAGATCAAATGAATCCAGCGGCAGATACATTGGCACTATCGTCAACTGAGTTTGATGTATCCGGTGTAGAGGAAGGAATGGCAGTCACGATCGTATGGCGTGGCAAGCCAGTCTTTATCCGGCATAGAACCAAAAAAGAAATTCAGGAAGCTAGCGAGGTCAAACTAGATGATTTGCCGGATCCCCAGGTGGACTCTGATAGAACAACACGTCCAGAGATGTTGGTTTTACTGGGGGTCTGTACTCATCTTGGTTGCGTTCCACTTGGACAAAGTGCGACTGACCCAAAAGGAGAGTGGGGTGGTTGGTTTTGCCCATGCCATGGGTCACATTATGATACTTCAGGTAGGATTCGAAAGGGCCCTGCTCCAACAAACCTTGCCGTCCCTCCGTATAAATATATATCCGATAGTGTTATTAAGATCGGCTGAGGAATAGAATAATGAGTGAACCAAAATTCAATAATTCACTAGTACGATGGATTGACCACCGGCTTCCGGTTTTTACGTTTATGCATCATGAAATGCATGAGTATCCAACGCCAAAAAACCTCAATTATTGGTGGAATTTCGGTTCCTTAGCCGGAATCGTGCTCGTTATCATGATAATGAGTGGTATTGTCCTTGCTATGCATTACACTGCGCATGTGGATCATGCATTCCAGTCTGTAGAACGGATTATGCGTGATGTTAATTATGGCTGGCTAGTGAGGTATATTCATGCGAATGGAGCCAGTTTCTTTTTCATCGTTGTTTATATCCATATTTTTCGTGGGCTGTATTACGGTTCCTATAAAGCGCCTAGGGAATTATTATGGATGCTAGGTGTCGTTATTCTCATATTGATGATGGCAACCGCTTTCATGGGTTACGTTTTGCCGTGGGGCCAAATGAGTTTTTGGGGTGCTACAGTTATAACCAATCTGTTTTCTGCAATTCCTCTTGTTGGCGAATCCATTGTTACGTTGCTTTGGGGTGGTTTTTCAGTAGATAACCCAACGTTGAATCGCTTTTATGCACTCCATTATTTGTTACCTTTTGTCATAGTGGGTGTTGTGGTGTTGCATATAGTTGCTTTGCATCGATTTGGCTCAAATAATCCACTTGGGATAGACGTTCGCGGTAATCAGGATACGATTTCTTTCCATCCTTACTACACCGTAAAAGATGCTTTTGGACTTGGCGTATTTCTTATACTCCTCTCGGCTGTTGTATTTTTCCTGCCGAATTCAATGGGGCATCCAGATAATTACATTCCCGCTAATCCGATGGTTACGCCGGCACATATTGTTCCCGAATGGTACTTTCTCCCTTTCTACGCAATTTTACGTGCTATACCAGATAAGTTATTTGGTGTTTTGGCGATGTTTGCAGCAATAGGTGTCTTATTTATTCTTCCTTGGTTGGATAGATCCCCAGTACGAAGTGCTACGTTTCGTCCAATTTACAAGGTTATGTTTTGGGTGTTTTTACTCGATTGTGTTGCGTTGACTTGGCTGGGAGCTAAACCTGCTGAGGGAATTTATGTAATACTTTCACGTTTATTCACAGCCTACTATTTCTTTCACTTTCTAATATTGTTGCCAGCGCTTTCAATATTTGAGACGCCGCGATCACTTCCAAAAAGTATAGGGAGACCTGTACTTGACGGAGGAGGCGGAGCTATGGCTGCCGCTCCGGCGGCCACGAGGGAGAGGTCGTAATGGTGTTGCAAAGATTTGTCCGAGGCTTACTATTTTTAGGCGTCTCATTATTAATTCTATTTCCCAACGTATCAGTGAAGGCTGCAGGTGGAATAGCGGTTCCTGAACAGGACTGGTCTTTTAGTGGTGTTTTTGGGACTTTTGATAGAGGGGAATTACAGCGCGGTTTTCACGTTTATAAAGAAGTATGTGCCGGTTGCCATTCACTCAATTACGTCGCCTTCCGAAACCTAGGAGATTTAGGCTTTAACGGTGAAGAAATTAAGGTGATAGCTAAAGAGTATGAAGTTGAGGATGGTCCAAATAACGACGGAGAGATGTTTACCAGAACCGCAATTCCCTCAGACACTTGGCCTGCCCCGTATCCAAATGACAATGCAGCTCGCGCAGGGAATAATGGTGCTCTGCCGCCAGATCTCTCGTTGATGGTTGACGCAAGGGTCGGTGGAGCTGATTATTTGTATGCCTTGCTTAGTGGGTATCATGAGGCACCGAAAGGTCAGGAGGTTGCAGATGGTATGTATTACAACGCATATTATCCTGGTAATCAAATTGCCATGCCATCGCCACTTTCCGATGATGGTGTGGAGTATGGTGATGGAACTAAGGCAACAATAAATCAGCAGGCGCGAGACGTTTCGGCATTTCTGGCGTGGGCCACAGAGCCAAATATGGAGCAACGTAAACGCATGGGGGTTAAAGTACTCATATTTCTGATTGTAATGACTGGTCTATTTTATGTCAGTAAGCGCAGAATTTGGGCGGATGTACATTAGATTTGGTTGCCTACAGAAAAAGGGGCCGTGTTTGAACACGGCCCCTTTTTTATGAAAAGAGCAGAAAGTAAATGGCGAAAGCATTAGTGGGTATAATCGGTGGGAGTGGTGTAGACCAGATTGAAGGTCTTGTTAATCAAGAATGGCGAGAGGTTCGTTCTCCTTTTGGTTGCCCTTCCGATGAATTATTATTTGGGCAGATTGCGGACAAGCCGATTGTTTTTCTGCCGCGACACGGTCGTGGACATCGCTTGTCGCCCAGTTCGATCAATTACCGAGCCAACATTGACGTTTTGAAACGCTCTGGCGTGACAGATGTGGTATCGTTGAGCGCAGTCGGATCTTTAAAAGAGAAATACCAACCGGGTCATTTCGTTCTGATTGATCAATTCATAGATAGAACATTTGCTAGGGAGAAGACCTTTTTTGAGGCTGGATGCGTGGCGCATGTGAATTTTGCTCAGCCAATATCTAGTCGTTTAAAAGATGCACTTTACGATTCATGTAAAAAATTAAATATCCCTTCTCATAAAAATGGAACATATATTTGTATGGAAGGTCCACAGTTTTCTACTGTTGCCGAGAGTCATCTTTATAGGTCCTGGGGTTGTGACGTGATTGGTATGACAAATATGCCTGAGGCAAAACTTGCTAGAGAAGCCGAACTGCCCTACGCGACAGTGGCAATGGTAACCGACTTTGATTGCTGGCACCCCGAGCACGAAAGTGTTACTGTTGAAAACGTCATTAAAGTTATGGGCAAAAATACTGAGAACGCCTGTAAGTTATTGCGTGATGTACTTCCAAACATAGGAAATCGACCAGAGGTAGATATCCAAGGAGGCGATCGAGCGTTAGACGTTGCCCTGGTGACACAGCCCAGTATGCGGGACCCTTTGGTTCTCGGAAAACTAGATGCTGTTGCAGGAAGAGTTCTAAATAATTAATTTTTACCGATGAAACTAAGCATTATTCTCTATTGGAAGAAATTGCTGTTTAGGTCAGCTGTCCTTACTTAAATGTATTTGTCCAGATGCTGTATAGTTCGTTCGAACGCGATTGTACTGCTAGCTAGGTGAAAACTATCCCGTTGTTCGCAGTTGAACGCATGACCTGCTGGATAAATGTAGATTGGGCACTCAGGATGGGCCTGCTTTAAAGAGTTAATCTCTGTACCAGGGATCCCATGGTCAAGTTCTCCAAAATGAAAAATGGATGGACAATTCGGTTGCATTGAAGTTAGCTGAGCGATACCTCCTCCATAATAGGACACCGCTGCATTGAATCCATCAACTTGACATGCGCTCAACCATGCCAACGTGCCTCCCCAGCAGTATCCAACAACCGCAACATTACCTGCAGATCTAACAATATTCAGCGTTGCCGCTATATCTATTAGCGGGCTTTCATAGCCTAAATTTTCTTTGAGTTCTTTGCCTCGGATGACATCTGCGGTGCTGTAACCAAGCTGGACATCAGACTTTACTCGATCAAAAAGTGATGGTGCTCCAACCAAATATCCATTAGAAGAAAACTTTTCAGCAACACTTTTTATATGATTATTAACACCAAAAATTTCCTGTACTAAAACGATTCCGCCTCGCGGCGTTCCTTGTGACTGTGCAAGGTAAATATCAAACTCATGTCCATCTGATGCGGTTGCCCTAATGCTCTCGCCCATTACAACCTCTCTTATAAAATCCATATTCGGCTATAACCACTTGACTATTTCCATTTATAAAGCCCGGTTTTCACAGGAAACGTGGTGTTTTTGTAATCATCAACTTTGTTAAACATTAAAGCGAAAATGGAGTATATCGCCGTCTTGAACTCGGTAATCTGCTCCTTCAACTCTCATTTTTCCAGCTTCTTTCGCTCCCTGTTCTCCATTGGTTGTGATATAGTCAGTATAACTGATGGTTTCTGCTCGGATAAATCCTTTTTCAAAGTCAGTGTGAATGACACCTGCCGCTTTCGGTGCCCTAGCACCGAAGGGAGTGGTCCAGGCCCTAGCTTCCTTTGGGCCTGCTGTAAAGAATGTCAGTAAATTCAGTAGTCGATAGCCTGATTGTATCAGTTTATCTAATCCAGAAGTTTCTAGCCCTAGTGTATCAAGAAACTCCTGTCTTTCTTCTATCGATGTCAGTTGTGAGATCTCAGCTTCTATAGCAGCTGATATGACAACGCATTCAGCATTATTATTTTTGGCATATTCTAAAACGTCATTGCTGAGTAAATTCCCTTTTGAGGCGGATTCCTCTTCAACATTACACACAAATAATAACGGTTTTGCGGATAGTAGGTTGAGCATTTTATATCTTGGCAACTCTGTGCTGTCCCATTCTAATATTTTTCGGGATGGGATGCCTTGTTGGAGTGTATCAAGCACTTTATTCATGACCAAAAGGTCTGCCTTAATCTCTTTATCTCCACTGCGTGCCTTTTTTTCAGTTGATAGAATACGCCGCTCCAAGCTTTCAAGATCAGCAAGCATTAACTCCGTTTCTATGGTTTCTATATCGCGTAATGGCTGAATATTGCCATCAACATGAGTAATATTTTCGTCTTCAAAACAGCGGAGAACATGGATTATCGCATCCGTTTCTCGGATATTTGCCAGAAATTGATTTCCCAGACCTTCTCCTTTACTCGCTCCTTTGACGAGACCTGCTATATCTACAAATTCAAGTTGTGTTGGGATAATTTTAGATGAGTTCGCTAGCGCAGCAATCTTTTCTAACCGTGCGTCTGGAACACTGACGCGACCTGTATTGGGCTCGATTGTACAAAAGGGATAATTTGCTGCTTCCGCTGCAGCTGTTGATGTCAGAGCATTAAATAAGGTTGATTTCCCAACGTTTGGTAATCCTACAATACCGCAGTTAAAACCCATTTGTTAGTCACTCCAAATTATTTTGGTCTGTTGGCTCATTCTCTGCAACGTTTTTGGACAAAACCTTTTCGTCTCCAGGAAATACAGCGAGCGCTAACTTACTCATCAGTGTATTCTCATTACTCTCGATGAGAAGCTGGATATTGTCGGCTAAGCTTTCAAGGAGAATAGTAAGCCAGGTATTTTGTTCCTGTTTTGCGAAGTCTTGAAGGACATATCGTAGCACTCTGTCTTTATGTCCTGGGTGTCCGATGCCCAGACGAACTCTCCAATATTCATTCCCTATTTGATTGTCAAGGCTCTTCAGACCATTATGTCCTCCGGCTCCACCCCCCAATTTAATGCGGCATTTTCCCGGAACGAGATCAAGATCATCATAAAATACAAAAACCTTATCGCTTGAAAGCTTAAAGAATTTTACCGTTTCGCTTACCGATCGCCCTGACTCATTCATAAAGGTTGTTGGTTTAAGTATCCTGACAGCATTGTTACCTATTTTTCCCTCGCTTATTAAACCTTGAAAGCGGCGGCGATAAGGAGAAAAGCCATATGTCTCCCTTATCTTGTCCGCAGCCATGAACCCTATATTGTGCCGGTTATTAAGATGTTTTTCCCCTGGGTTTCCTAGGCCAACTAAAAGGCGCATAATCAATTTCCCAATTCTTATTCAGATGAGGAAAGATCTTAAAAAGCTACTCTTCGGAACCGTCCTCACTATTTCCGTCAGTGCTTTCGGTTGCGGATTCGGTCTCAGTACCTTCATCATCACTTTCATCACCGCTAGTTGCTTCATCCCGAACGACAGTTGGGGCTACTATGGTAGCAATGGTAAAATCACGATCACTTATTGTTGGTGTTACGCCTTCCGGAAGACTCACCGCACTAATATGCAAGCTATCACCAATCTCTGCGTTGCTTAAGTCTAACAACAGACTACTTGGTATTAAATCGGGTGTACAAGAAACCTCAACTGAATATCTGACAACATTCAACACTCCACCGCTCTTAATTCCAGGTGACGTATCATCGCCAATAAATTCTACTGGGACCTCAACGGATATTTTTGTAGCGGCGCTCACTCGTAAAAAGTCAACATGCTCTGGAACATCGGTTACAGGATGCAATTGCACATCTCTAGGTAGAACGCGACTTAATTCTCCATTAATATCTATATCAAACAGTGTGTTAAAAAATCCACCAGTACTTAGGTGCCGCACCAATATTTTTTGTTCTAGAACAATTGGTATAGGTGATTTTTTATCACCATAAATTACCGCTGGGATGTTTCCTTGACGCCTAGCTTCGCGGGCGGACCCCTTACCTACCTTTTCACGAGCGTTGGCAGTTAAAACTGTTATATCGGTCATCGATATCTCCTTGTTTCAAATATCCAGTTTGTCAAAAGACCGACCTCCAGGGGTGCCAGAAATTTCTGTCTCTTAACTCTAACAGGCAGGTTCTAGTGGTTTTTTAGAGTAATAGCCAGTCAAAAATTTTTATCAGTTAGAGGGGAACGTAGACTCAATCAGAATTGCTATAATTAAACAAACTTGATACGGATCTTGATTCAGCAATTCTTAATATTGCTTCGCCTAATAAAGGAGCTATGCTTATCTGGCGCATATTTTTGGCTTCAAGCATAGCCTCAGTAGCTCTTATACTATCGGTGGTTACAAGCTCCTTTAGAGGGGAGTTTTTTACTCTTGCTACGGCTCCCCCAGAAAGCACTCCATGACTTATGTAAGCGGATACAGATAGACCTCCTGCGGCCATTAATGCTTCTGCCGCATTACACAGTGTCCCACCCGAATCAACTATATCGTCGACGAGTATACAGTGTCGATTGCTTACATCCCCTATAATATTCATAACTTCAGATACGCCAGCGCGTTCTCGGCGCTTATCAATTATAGCAAGGTCTGCATCAAGACTTTTTGCCAACGCACGGGCTCTGACCACACCTCCTACATCAGGCGATACAATAACTAATGATGCGTTTCCATATTTATCTTTGATATCCGCTTGAAAAACTGGTGCCGCAAACAAATTATCCGTGGGGATATCGAAAAAACCTTGGATTTGACCGGCGTGCAGGTCAAGTGTCACGACCCGATGGGCACCAGCTGCTGTTATAAGGTTGGCAACCAACTTTGCTGATATAGGGGTTCGGGGACCAGATTTTCGGTCTTGACGCGCATAACCATAATATGGAATGACTGCGGTAATTCTATTAGCGGAGCCTCTTTTTAAAGCATCTAGTGCGACCAATAGTTCCATTAGATTGTCATTTGTTGGAGAGGATGTTGATTGAATTACAAAAACATCTTCACCTCGAACATTTTCCTGAATTTCTACAAATACCTCCATATCGGAAAACCTGCGAACATCTGCGTTTGTAAGGGGAAGATTCATATAGGAAGATATCGCTTCAGCGAGAGGACGATTGCTATTACAAGACATAATTTTAGTTGACATGCTGCTATCGTATCCAATCTAGAGAATTATAGCTTCTCGCCGTTATCTCTCGTAAACTTCGAATAGTCTGGTGCAAGACTTATTGCATTCCTTGTTTCACATCAACCGATAATGTCGCTCTATATTGATTTATTAATTGAAATAAACCTTCTGCGGCTGCAATCGCGATATCTTTCGCAAGGCTCTCCCATGTATCCTGTAATATCGTTGTTTCTATAATATTTTCTTGCGAGACAACGCCGATTTTTTTCGTATCGGTCCCCAGTTTCCAATCAAGTTTAACTTTTTGCATTTTAGCATCTATAAATTCAGTTTCAATTTTGAGTTCTAAGGTTAGATCACCGGGCTTATTTTTTTGGACTTTTACATTTCGTCGTGCCATTGCAGTCTGTATTGCAGAAAATAAAGATGCCGCATCATCGCTCGATATATCTATTATTTTGGTCATCCTTACCGTTGGATAAGAATAGGTTTTGATGGGTTTAGACGGTGGATTTAACCAATTTGATATCTGCTCTGCGTTTTCTTCAGCAACAACTTCAAACATCTCTGGAGATGGGTTTCGCCAAAAATCCTGTGGAGGTGTTGATCGGGTTTCCCTCAGGCCTTTAATTTCACCATTATTATCAATAAGTAACCATGAGATGACTAATTCAGAAGGTTTATCAAAATACAGTTGTTGGTAACCATTAGCTGTAAGGGAGAGGGAAAGTCTATTTGACGATCTAGAGCTAGCCACCAAGCCGCGACGTCTCAATGAGTTTGCCATAGCTTCCGCAAAAGCATCTCCTACCCATCCTACTGGGCCTTCGATGCCTTTTATTAGTATGCCGGCGCTATCTGGTGCGATTGGAAAGTTCGTTATTCCATTATTTACTATTTTTTTCTGATAGGGTTGAGGAATTGATCCACAGCTACTAACCAACGAGTGAAGTAATATGATGCATGCGGTTAGGCTAGAACGCACGTAGCAAGTCCCAGAATAATAAAGGTAAGAATAAGAATATATAAATGGGGCACTTATTTTTGATCTTCTATCATAATATTACAATGGTTGAGAGTAAGCGACCGTAATCTTCCTCTTCATTATGACAGCTTCGCCGATAGCTGTAGAAGTTTTTTGTGTCTTGATAAGTATCGCGTTCTAATTGAAATATTTTTCCTATGCCAATTTTAGATAACCTAGACTCTATAAAACTTGGTAAATCAAACATAAAATGATTTTTTTGTTTACTTGGTCGGAAATACCTAACGTTGCCGGGGTCCGAGTCTAAGAAGGCTGTTGGAAATTCAGGGCCCACTTCGTATGATAGCGGGCCTATTGTAGGGCCTATAGCACAAGATATCTCTTCAATTTGTGCTCCCTGTTGCGTCATTCCAGAGATTGTCGATTCAAGAATGCCGCCAATTGCTCCTTTCCAACCTGCATGCGCGGCCCCAATAATACTATTTTTTGTGTCGGAAAATAAAACGGGGCTGCAATCAGCAGTTAAAATACCGAGGGCCACTTTGGGAATATTTGTAATAAGGCCATCTCCAAAATAAATGCTCTGATTTCTATTTTCATTGGTGATCGTAATAGCTTTCGATGAGTGTGTTTGATGGCAAGTAACTAGTGCTCCGATTGGTAGAGAGAGAGCTGCCATTGCTTTAGCTCTATTATTTAAAACGGTTTCTTTATTGTCTTTAGAGCCGGTTCCGCAGTTGAGTGATTGGTATATACCCGAACTCCTCCCTCCCTGACGAGTAAAGAAAGCGTGCTTTATACCCGCTCCAGAAAATTGTTCTATTTGAAACAACTCAAAACTCTCTATTCTTGCAATTAAATGCCATATACAGAAATAATATCCCAATAAAAATCATTGGAACAGAGAGGATTTGTCCCATGGTTATATTGTTGAATATAAACCCTATATGTGAGTCAGGCTCTCTAAATAACTCCACAAAGGAGCGGAATATTCCATAACCCAATAGAAATAAACCTAATAATGTACCGGGAAAAAATCTTGCCCTGGTCATATAATTTGTAGCCATTAAAATTATAAATAAAACTAAACCTTCCAGAAAGGCCTCATAGAGTTGACTTGGATGCCGTGGCAAAGAGCCTCCGTTAGGGAAAATAATTCCCCACGGGGCATCTGTGACGCGACCATATAATTCACTATTGATGAAATTAGCTATTCGTCCAAAAAATAGGCCAATTGGTGCAACGCAAGCTAATATATCTGCCAAGTAAAGGGTATGAATATTGTTGCGTGATGCGAATACAAAAGCAGCAACGATCACGCCAAGAAAACCACCGTGGAATGACATTCCTCCACGCCATATCATAAAAATTTCCATAGGGTTTTGCAGAAAAAAACTGGGAGAATAGAAAAAAACATAGCCTAAACGTCCACCCAATATAATACCTGCTGTTATATACACCAAAAGGTCCTCGAGTTTTTTTGGGTTGACGTCGATGGGCCCTCTTTTTGCCAGAATTATGCAAAAGCGCCATCCTAATAATAAACCCGCGATATATGCCAGCGCGTACCAGCGAACTATCATAGGGCCTATTTGAAATGCAATTGGATCTATATCTGGGAAACTGAGCCCGGTTAACATAGAGTTTACCTATATGGGTTATCTGTTGATAAAAAATTCTTGACGTATTTTTGGACGCCGTCTTCTAATGATGTAAATGTATTTGTGTATCCCGCAGATTTTATCTTGTTCATAGAAGCTTGTGTGAAATACTGATATTGATCACGCAAATGAAGTGGGGTGTCTATGAAGTCAATTTTGGGTTCTCGTTTTAGCGAATAATAAATGGCTTCTACAAAACTTTTGAAGCTCCGAGCTTGTCCTGTTCCAACGTTAAATAGGCCAGAAATATCTCGGTTTTCATACAGCCATATCATTATGTCTATGCAATCTTCTATCCAGATAAAATCGCGGCTTTGCTCACCATCATTTATTCCTTCTTTATGAGACTTGAATAATTTAGCTGGCTCATTTCGTATTATGCGTGGATAGATTTGTGCAATTAAACTACTTTGCGCTCCTTTATGAAACTCATTCGGACCAAAAACATTAAAAAACTTCAAACCTGCCCATTGGGGCGGATGAGCTGATCCATTTAAAACATCATAGTTGACCAGTTTATCAAAAAGGTGCTTGCTCCAGCCGTACGGGTTCAGAGGCTTAAGCTTTGACAGTTCTATTGGATCAAAATCATCATTAAACCCATTTTTACCATCGCCATAAGTAGCGGCAGATGAGGCATATATGAAAGGGATTCTGTGTTTGGTGCACCAGTTCCATAAGTTGAGGGAAAGATTAAAATTGTTTCGTAATATGAGGTCTACATCTTTTTCTATCGTCGATGATATCGCTCCAAGGTGAAAAACATATTCTATTGATCCGTCGTTTTTGGAGAGGTATCTATCCAAGTTTTCAGGTTCAATAATTTGATGAACCAAGTGGTTCGATAAATTTTTCCACTTGTCATCTATACCCAATCGATCAACAACCGTTATTTTTGGGGCTCCAGTCTTTTGAGACAAGGCTGCTACGAGGTTTGAGCCTATAAAACCTGCTCCGCCTGTAATTAAAATCATCCAACCTCTCAGATTACTTCTTCCTAAATTATCGAATTGCCCAATGTTCCTGATACTTTAGAAAGAAAACAAAAATTTCTGGTATATTTTTA
>QBVV01000051.1 GCA_003284265.1 SAR116 cluster bacterium AG-313-A07 | reverse complement strand
TTAATTTGACTGGACGTCCCATTCACAAACAATTGAACACTCTTAAACCATTTTGATAGTACATAGCTATTTTTTTATCGCTCTAACATCCATCTTAAATTAGCTTCTACGACATCCCAATCACTTCGAATTATAGAGTATACGGCTGTGTCGCGGATCGTACCGTTTGCCAAGACCATGTGTGATCGCAAAACACCGTCCAGTATAGCGCCCAAACGCTCTATCGCCCTTCTGCTTTGACGGTTCATACGGTGGGTTCTGAATTCAACGGCTATACAATCCAATTTTTCAAAAGCATAACTCATGAGGAGTAACTTGCATTCAGTGTTTATTCCTGTTCTTTGAACATCTTTGCGATACCAAGTTGAACCAATCTCAAGACGCTTATTTGTTGGATCCATATTCATAAAAGTAGTCATTCCAACAACTTTATTTCTTTTCTTGTGCACAACAGAGAAGGGGGCCATAGATCCTAATTTTTGTAATTTTAAACGCCGTTCAATTTCTCCTTTGACCCCTTCCTCCGTTGGGATATTTGTGTACCAAAGATTATTCAGTTGGCCATCAGATACTGCCTCCATTAAATCACCAGAGTGCGACATACTTAGAGGAATGAGCCTAACCGAGCCACCCTCTAGCTCGATTGGTAATAATGAGTTCCAATCTACCATGAATACTCCCAGTGTATCTTCGTAGTTTTTCCCAGTCATGGATAAAGTATCCATTTATCTATAAATAATAAACTCTTTAAATCCGTCTCTGGATTGCCAATTTACCTCTTCTAAATACGGTATTTGACTATTTAATTTTGGGTAGCCCAAACACAAATAAGCTATAAGGTCCCAATTTTTTGGTGCCTGAAGTATTTGGTTAATGTTTTTTGGATTTAAAATTGATACCCATCCAAGACCTAGTCCAAGTGCTCGAGCATGAAGCCATAATTGTCCGATTGCTAAAACAGTCGAATACCTCACTGTCTCTGGCATTGTGCTTCTTCCCAATCCTTTTCCTCTTAGTGGAGTTGTCTCTGAATAAACTGCTAAATGAGACGGTGCCTCAAGCAGTCCTTCTAGTTTTAATTTTAAATATTCTTGCTTAGTTTCCTTCTTATATCTTTCCGCTGCTTGTTTATTCTCCCGTTTGAATTCTTCAAAAATCGCCTGTCGTGTTTCTAGTGTATTGATCAACATAAATCGCCATGGCTGACTATTACCTACGCTAGGGGCTTTACAGGCAAAAGACATAAGTCGTTCCAAAGTATCTTGATCTATAGTTGTATTTGAAAAACTCTTGACATCTCGGCGCCATAAAAACAGCTCTTCGAGGTCATTAACGAATGTCTTTTCAAATTCTTTATTCAATATTTTCATCTCTGGAAAAAAATGAAGAAACTGTGCTTTACAAGCTTATTTTCCTATTTAAGCACAGCAATAAATTAAATTATTAAATAGCTAATCTTGATCTCATTGATTTAGACCTATTAGTATTTATATCTTTGCCATAAGGCAAATCGATTGTTTAAAAAAAGAACTTCTTAAGAGTGTTTTAAATGACTGAACTTACGAAACAATCTCCACTGACGGCTGACCCACAGCGTCTAAACTTTGGCCCCTACATGTGCCTTGCAGATGAGAAACTAAAGTTAATTTCTGTATTTGATGACCTAAAATATGACCGTTCAGATTTAGATATGATGTCTCCAGCGATGCGACAACATGCTATAAAACATTTAAAACCATTGGAATTCAAACAAGTTTCGGGTAACGTTTTGCTTCATAAAGATTCAAATATTCGGTGCTTAATTCCGAAATTTCATGCCTTAGGAGCCTCGCCGTTTGATATTATTCGATACACTCCGCGTGAAAAGGATGATTTTTATATTCTGACACCTACCCAAACTGCTTGTCAGTATGTAGATCATTATTCTCTTGATGAAGCCGTAGAAAAGGCCAAGGCATTGATTATAAGGCAGCCTATAAATTTATATAAGATCTTAGACTATCTCGAGCATAAACCCAGACATCAAGAATTCTCAAAAGCTATTGGGCATTTACGGTTAATACAGCGCGAGGCTGTCGCATCAGAACCGCTCAAAACCCGCCGAGCATTGGGTAGCATAGTATAAACAGAATAGTAGATATTCATATTTACAAACATTCCAGAACGATTATCAAATCGTGTGGGTTTGGCGTGCGAATACTGAGTATTTTTTTTAAATTAGTTTGATTTTCGAGGTTACTTTGATAGACCGCGAACCTTTTCGCATCGAAAGCCAAAGGCTGAATGGGCCCTCCCGCATCATTTACAACTTAACAATACAGGGGGTTTTTAAGAGATTCTTAAACACTTCGTTCATAACAGGAAACTCGTTTGGAAGGTCTATTCCACCGAGTAGTGCATTACGTATTTGTGGGACGATAAAACAATCTTCCAATGTTAAGTCATCACCAACAGAATATTTTCCTGATGTATTAGATATGATACCTTCAAGCTCACTAAACTCTCTTCGAATAAAATGCAATCTTAGTGGATGGGATGTTGGTGTTGCCTTGACCATATCCCAGTCACTCATAGTCTGAATAATAAATGGAATATTTTGGTATGGTTGCACGTCGGCTGCTATTATCAACATTATGCGTTTTACCTCCGCTTTAAGCCACGGATCTAGAGGTAACAATAGATTTTCTTCTCCATCCTGTAAGTCCTCTATAAAATCAATAATCGGACCTGATTGAGTCATTTTTCGGCCGTCTGGAAGTAATAAAACGGGTATAGGCCCTTCTGGGTTAAACGCGGTTAGTTCGGTGGTCCCAAGCGCGTTGGTTATTGGGTCTCAGGGAGGCATAGTGAATACCATTATCCCCCGACAATCTGTTTCTAACCCCATTGAAACCAGACCAACTGGACTTTCGGAAACACCACGACATGTTAAATAAAGAGTTACCCTCATGGAGGCACTACTCGCAGGATGATAGAATAAGCGTAAGCTTTCGTTGATCATTTTCTCTCATTTATCGTTTATGAAAGTAACAATTTTAGAATAATCCTATTCTACTTTAGAATTAAAAAGATCGTATTTTCATACTAACCTTATGTTGCGAGCCTTTAATCAGATAACGCAACCTCGGGGTATAAATTATGAAATTTTTAATTTTAGGAGCAGGGGCATTAGGCGGTTATTACGGTGGACTTCTTCACAAAGGTGGGGCTGATGTAACGTTTCTAGTGCGACCTCATAGAGCCGACCAATTAAGAAACGAAGGAATAAGAATAAAATTGGTTAAACAATATTATCATGCTCCCGTAAAGGTCATGACAGACGATATACTAAGTGAAAAATTCGATGTAATCTTCCTAACGTGCAAAGCTTATGATTTAGAGGCTGCTATCAAATCTATCACTCCTGCAGTTGGAGATGGGACTGTTATTTTTCCCATATTAAACGGCGTGAACCATATCGATATATTAATCGATTGTTTTGGAATTGATCATATCTTGGCCGGGGTCACGCAGTTTTTAGTTAATCAAGATAAAAATGGTACAATACTTCCTACGCTTCATGGCTCCGGTGGCCAAAAAACAGTATTTGGGGAAATCAAAGGAGGCCCCTCCAAAAGATGTGAAGATATTCTTGGGGCGATGAAAATAAATATGCCAGATACATCGATTAGTAATAATATCTTGAACGAAATTTGGTCCAAATTGAGTGGGGCTGGCCCCTCTTTTGCTGTTGCCAGTTTGCTACAAGCTCGAGCAGGTAAAGTGGCTGAAACTGATATAAGCCCGCGTGTAGTCGAAAGTATTTTTGATGAAAGTTCAGCTATATGCGCGGCTGAAGGTTATCCAGCCCCTAAAAATATGAGACGCATATGTGTGAATGATCTTTGGGGGCAAAAAGGCTCCAATTATGGACCATCAATTTTAGCTGATATTGAGAATAGGCGAAAGACTGAAGGAGAACATGTAATTGGTGATCTTGTGCGACGTGCGAAGAAGCATAATATAGCGACTCCATTATTAGAGGCAGCGTTGTGCAAAATTCAACTTCATGAAAACAGTTTAAAATAAGAACGCTCTAGGCATGCATTTTACGAGAGATAGATTAAAACTTATAATTCGTAAAAAAATATCAATAAATTTGTTCCAGTTCGTTTATAATTTTGATCGTAAAATTGGGTTAGACAAATGAATACTCCAGAAGAAGCGATAGCACTTCACCAAAAGTCGATTAATGATCGTAATCTTGAAGACTATATAAAAACAGTTATTTTTCCATTCACGTATCAAAACTTTAATGGCACAGCTATTACAGTAGAAACACCAGATCAATATTGAGGGACATACCCCCCACCATGGGAGACGGTATTAAATGCATTCCCCAACTGGTTGACTACCGTTCATGAATCTGTTGTTGAGATTGTCTCGAGTGAATATTCAGCAGTCTATAAAATTACAGCTACCTGGAAAACAAGTAATAATGCCCCCCACAAACCAATTACAGCCATATGGATAGCGGTCAAAGCAAACGGTAACTGGGGGCTTCAATTTCGACATAATATGGGCACTTTATAGTGATTATTTATCGATATTTATGTTTTCAAAAAACTAACCAATAGTTAACCACAGAAATAGGAGCCCGAATATAAAGATTCCTTGTGTTACACTCATACCCATCTCATTTTAAAACAACGACCGAAAAACGTCTAATTTTGGCTCCACTGAGAACAATTCGTTTTGCGCGGTGATCCGTACTGCTCAATATCCCGACATCTTCGTACCTGACCATCACGCAATTGCCATACTTGTTCACCAGATGGAACTATAACACTACTGGAATTAATACCGAGACTAACCGGGTTAACATACGTAAAAACAGCGGCTAAAATCATAACACTAAGTAAAAAAGCAGCAGGCCAACCCAATCTAGTCATTTATGTCTCCAAATATTATGCGAAAGGCTTACGGGAGGAACTAGTTTTATTCGAAGAATAATCAAATTGGTCAGCTATTTCTAACATCGCTTTATTATGACAATTTGTATTTTTTTTGAAAGCCATTCCATACTTTACAGCTGATTACCGTCAATAATTAACTTCATTAAAAAAACTCTTGGGGTTATCGCGTAATTTTTATAAAGGTATAATTTCATTTGGAGATCATCTGATGAATTCATCACTAACCCCTATCGAAGTGCAGGCCCACTTACATCATCAATACTTTATTGGACTACAGTTGATGGTTTCGGTAGAGAAGGGGGCTGATGTTGTGGGCAATTGGATGTTTAATTTATTTCGCAAACAACATGAAGATAAATTTTTATCCAGCTTCAACAAACTTGGCCTTGAAAACCTCCCGCATGCGGTCGCATGTGCTAAATATCACGTCCTTTCAAACGGTGTAGGTGGGGTTAGAGTTGAATACATAGCCGAGACAGATAAGAAAGCTTGGATACGGTTTCGGTATCCCAGGTGGATGTATGATGGTCCGGCAATTTGCGGAATCCCAATAGAAGCAAGCCGCGGGTTCTTAAAGGGTTGGTATGCTCGAAACGGAATATCATTGCAAAACCCTCGTCTGGGATTTGTATGCGTCTCTGAAGATTTAAGTGGAGATTTTGGTTTTTGTGGTTATTTTAAAGAATTCGAAAAAAATTTATCCGTGGAGGAAAGGCTTCAATTTTCTCCAAATGAAAGACCGCCACAATTTAATGAGGCGGATCAACCTATTCCTCCAAGAGAGCACTGGTCCGATGATAGATTAGCAAAAGCAAACAGAAATTATTCGATCGAGTTTTGTAGAAATGGAATAGGTGAGCTTCTTAGAGTTATTGGATTAGACGAAACCTTAAGGATTGGCAAACGTGCAGCGCGTCTAACAGGATTACAACAATATTCACACATGGGGAATTCACTAAATGCTATTGATGGAACTCCAGATGATGCTGCACGCTTTTTAATAGTAGCGTTAGAAGGTATGGGGGATACGATTAATCGTATTGATGAACCAAACCAAATTATTTTAAAGCAATCTCCTTTAAGAATTGTCCGCGGACTTCAAGGGAGTGAACGCGAGGTTTTATTAGCCTGCTGGATCGAGCTTTGGCGCGGGATTGTACAGTCACATCGCGAATTTATGAACCTTAAAGTTGAAGATAAGGGAAACGGGCTAATCTGGTATCTTTCCAGCGAACAATAAGCGACGTAAGATTATTTCTAACCGGATTAATTACGTAGTATGTTATCAGCCTGTTATCTTAACTTATACATCTGCTAATTATTACAGAAAATGATTAATGCTTTTTTAAGCCCCCAATCTGTTTTAGTATTTAATGATGTAAGAACGGTTTAATATTTTGTAAAAAAATTTTAATGGATAGCAGGTCAAATGAAACTTTATGGCAGTTTTGGTTCTCCTTTTACGCGCCGTGTAGGCGTCACTTTATTACTCTACAAACTCAAACATGAACATGTGGTCTTGCGAGGGAGTATTCCAGAGGAACTTGAACAGTTGAAAAAATTCAATCCTTTAGCAAGAGTTCCTGCCTTAGAGACCGATGATGGAATGGCATTGGTAGATAGTGTAACTATCTTAGATTACTTAGACCAACAGGTTGACTCAGATATTCTTCTTACACCTCGGGAAGGCGAGCAGAGAACTAAGATGTTAAACTTAATAGGTATTGCAGCAGGCGCTGTCGAGAAATCCGTGTCTTGCTACTATGAGGAAGGCGTAAACGCTAAACGCCCGGCCGATAAAGTTTATCGACCATGGGTAGATAAAATGTATGAACAAACTAAGGACGGTTTAGAAGCTATAGAGACACTTATTATAGGTCCTTGGATTATGGGCGATAGGCTTAGTCAAGCAGATGTTTCTCTAGTTTGTTTTTGGGACTTCATAAAAAAGCACAGACCAGAAAGTGCCCCGCGGCTAAATTGTCCTCAGCTAGAAAAAATCTCAGAAAAAGCAAACTTAAAACCAGAGTTCTCGGCTACTAACCCCGACTAATGCTTTTTAAAAATAATAATTGAATATCAAAAAAATAAAGCGTCCATCAGGAAAGTTGCGCTAAGCCGGCCGAACGTAAGTATAAGATTATATCCCGCCAAACTAAAGTCTTGTATTTTTGAAAGACGCCGCTATTTAGCAAAATCATTCATTTTCACGTAAAAATCTATTATCCCGCCATTCGATAGCAGCGCCTAGTCCCTTTTCCTTTCGAATTTTAGAAAACTGCTCTTTTAGTGGGTCAGGAGCGGCGTTGAGAAGAATATCAAAATTTAAAGAACTCTTGAGTGCCTGATTTAAGCCCATAATCTCGTAGGAATTATTAATTGCCTTTTTTGTAAAATGAACCGCCCGTTGCCCTGCTTTTGCTGTCTTATGGCCTATTTCAAGCGCTGCATTAAGAACGACTTCATCAGGAACAACTTTATTAACTATTCCCATACTGAGCGCTTCGTCCGCCGTAATCTGATCTTCACCCGTAAGAAGAATATGTTTCGCTTGTTTTGGCCCGGTTATCCAGGGAAGTAACATCGCAACTATTCCTGTACCAAACCGTACCTCGGGTTCGCCAAATTTTGTATTCTCTCCTGCAACGGTAATATCGCAAGCCAGAGCTAACTCAAACGCGCCCGCTAAACAAAACCCATGTACGGCGGCTATCGTTGGTTTAGGGGAGTTCCAGAACTGCATTATAAAATCAAATTGAAGTTGCAGCTGTTTTTCCCAATCCCCGACGTCACGCATCTCACGGTTCGCAGCCGCTTTTAAATCAAAGCCCGGTGAAAAGGCCCGTCCTTGGCCGCGAACGATTATCGCTTTAACTGATTCATTTTTATTTAAATCATCTACCTTGGAAATCGTGTTTTCCATTAGTTCATTATCAAAGGCATTAAGCACTTCAGGTCGATTAAAACTCAGTACCGCCACAGAAGAGTCATATTCTATTTCTATATTATTCTTTGCCGACATCACTTTCACTTTTATAAATCGGATACTATTAATTGTTTGCTAACGATAAACCACCAACCATCTTGGTGAAAGGCACCAATATTATTTTAGAACGAATTAGCGAATTATTTCGTCGTAAACTCATAGAGAAGAAAAGGAAAGGTATCATAAAACGGAGGGAAATAAATGGTAGCAATTTCGGTAATTATTGGAAAACCAGATGCAGGAAAAGAAGATGAAGCTAAAGCAAGAATGAAACAACGTGCATCTATAATGAATAATAACGGTTTCACAACCAGAGTTGCAGAGGGGTTTTCTGGACCTTCTGCCGGATTGATAGCCGTTCAAGCCGCAACGGATAATTGGACAGAAATGGGTGAAGCATTAACCAAGTTGTCTTCCGATCCAGAATTCATTGAGTGGCAAACAAATCGCCGAAAAAATCCAATTGGCCACATGGTTCGACGATCAGGGCTGCGTACTATCTTCGGAGTGCCTAAATGGTCGGATTTCCCCGTTTCATATTACCGAAGGTACACTATGCCTAGATCGAACTTGAAGAAAGCTCTGGACATCATCGGTGAAATCGACGCTATGACTACCGATGAATGGGCTATTAGTGCTGCTGTCCCAATCACTGGCGCTGATATGAATTCCTTCCTAGCTGCATATCAATTTAAATCCTTTGTAGTGATGGGCAAATGTTTAGACGAAATAGGGATGTCAGAAAAGATGCAGGACATCGTTGCCAGGGCATCTGAGCTGGGGACCTTGCAAACAGCAGACGTTATGATAACTGTTTAACCCAGCCCTTATATTTGAGTAATAAAAATTATTTTTTGCGGGACATTAGCCTGGATTATGGAGCAATGTCCCGCTTTTTTAATGATCTTTTGAGTATATTATTTTACAACTGCGTCTCAATTCGGCACTGAATTTACATGATTAAAAGATATCGTTCATTTCCGCAAGAAACGGGTCGTAAACTTTAATTCTATATTATACTTTCGTTTATATTGATTCGTAGCGGTGAAAGAATTGTCGATGAGCGTCGATCAACTCCATATAGATTATTCCCGAATTGAGAAAGCCATTGTCTACATCAATCACAACTTTAGAGAACAACCCTCGTTAGAAGAGATTTCCACTGCGGTGAATATGAGCCCATTCCACTTTCAACGTCTCTTTAGTGAGTGGGCAGGTGTTAGTCCAAAAAAATTTTTACAATACGTGAGCCTCAGATATGCCAAACAGCTGTTGCAACGAAATACCACTTTAATGAATGTATCCAATGAAATAGGTCTTTCTAGTTCGAGTCGTCTACATGATTTATTTATAAATATCGAGGGAATGACGCCAGGCGAATTTAAAAATGGTGGTGCTGGTTTGACAATTAATTATAGTTTTAGAGAAAGTCCTTTTGGGAACATAATTATAGCATCCACAAATAAAGGTGTTTGCTATATCCATTTCCAAAACAATGAAAGTGTTGCCTTACGCGATTTAAAAGCTTGTTTTCCCAATGCCATATATCATCAAACTGAAGACAAGTATCAGAAAGATGCACTATTAATTTTCCAAAAAAACGGGGGCCAGACCGATCAGATACAATTACACCTTCGTGGTACACGTTTTCAGATTAAGGTCTGGGAGAGCTTACTAAAAATTCCAACAGGGGCCCTTTCAACCTATGGTGATATAGCAAAAAAAATTGGCAACCCAAAAGCTGCCCGTGCTGTAGGGACAGCTATAGGGGCAAACCCTATAGCTTTTCTAATCCCATGTCATAGAGTTATTCAGAGCAATGGAAAATTTGGTGGATACATGTGGGGAGCAGAAAAAAAGATGGCCATCATTGGTTGGGAAGCAGCTAAAACGAACCTAGGAAGCGCCTGAGGTAATTGATAGATTGATAGATAGCTAAAAATAGCAAAGTTCAATTTATTGTAAACTTCACTAAAGTATTTATTGTTTGCAAGGCTTAAGACATATGATCAGACACAATACGATAGATGACAATGAAGTGCTAAAAGCCATCAAAACGGGCCTAATACGGTATGGAGGTCACAGAAAACAGAGGATTTACGGCACATTGACTTGTAAATCTGGTAAACGCATGAAACGGCAAAACCGTGTATTTTTTAAAAATAGAAAAGATGCCATTAGCAATGGTTACCGACCTTGTGGAAATTGTATGAAAGAAACATATCGAGAATGGACCTCTTTGAGCATCTAAAAACGCGGCCTAACAACCTACTACCCCGAGATGGGGAAGTGCATTATTACGGCCCAATAATCCCCCATGAAAAAGCCAATTTTTTTCTTAACGAGTTAATGCAAGAGATTGAATGGAAAAATGATCAGGCTGTATTATTCGGCAAAACCATAATCACTAACCGCAAGGTTGCATGGTATGCTGATGAACCCTTTTCTTATACTTACTCTAAAATTAAGAAGACAGCTTTGCCTTGGACAAAGACGCTTTTAAATTTAAAGGATATTACTGAAAAAGAAAGTGGGGAAGAATATAACTCTTGTCTATTAAATCTCTATCATAATGGAAGCGAGGGGGTTTCATGGCATAGTGATGGAGAAAAAGATTTAAAAGAAAATGGAGCTATCGGCTCTTTAAGCTTCGGGGCTCAACGCAAATTTTCCTTTAAACATAAAAGAACAAAGGAAAATGTGTCAAAAATATTGGAACATGGAAGCCTACTCGTAATGCTAGGAATGACACAGAAACATTGGGTCCACCAATTGCCAACAACAAAAACCATTCATACGCCTCGTGTTAATCTAACATTTCGGAAAATTGCGATTCAACTACCCTAATAGACTTTAATGATTTATTAGGGCATAGTTTTTGGGCCCTTTATTCTGCTTTTAGTCATCTGCAACTTCTTTAAATTTACGAAGAATTTCTATTTGTCCATCCACTCCTTTGATTTCCCACATCGGATATAACATGGCCATATCTGCGCCCATGGACCGCCATTTATCTGCAGTAATTCCCCAAGACTCCGGTTTATCTTCACTAAACCTCATCCATGCTTCAATCCCAAATTCTTCTCGTTTTCGTCCAAACGCTTCAAGATAAGTATACAGTTTTTCGACAGCCGCTTTACCCTCATCGTCTGGTGACAGTATTGGCATCCATCCATCACCAAGTTTAGCCGCCCGTTTTATGACGCTATCTGCTGATCCTCCAATCCAGATTGGGATGGGGCGTTGTTTAGGAGAGGGGACAATAGTTACTTCATTATACTTATGAAAGTGCCCTTCAAATGTAACGAGCTCTTCAGTCCACAGTTTGCGCAAAACCTCAATTTGTTCGGCTTGTTTTATCCCGCGAGTTTTCCATTCGCAATCCAATGCTTCATACTCGACATGGTTCCATCCAACGCCCACACCAAGTCTCAACCTACCCTCGCTTAAAAGGTCTACTTCTGCTGCCTGTTTCGCAACCAACCCGGTTTGGCGTTGGGGTAAAATTAAAACTCCTGACGATATCCTAATAGTTTTTGTCGTAGCAGCTAAATACGCCATAGTTGTAAATGTTTCATGAAATGGGGCAAATGCATCATACCTGGGGGTCCAGCCATTTCGAGCTGTCGCGCCGAAAACGTGATCTGGCACCTCAATGTATTCATAACCCAGATCCTCGGCTGCTTGTGCCCAGTCACGAATTGCGGCAGGGTCATTACCTATTTGTACAGATGGGAACCATGCGTTTAATAACATAATATTTCCTCTTTAGTTGATGATGGATGTTAATCAGCCCCTCTTATTATTCGAAAATCCCTTTTTAATGTTCCGTGTAATTCGCTGATAGCCCTTTGATATGATGAACTATTATAAGCAGCTAATGCTGTCTCATAAGTATCAAACTCAACAACAACGGTTCGTAAATCCATTAAACCATCTTCTATACCTATTTCTGTACTCCCAGCTATTATAATTTTACCATTGAATTCCTCTAGCGTTACCTTTGCTGCCTTAGCATAAGCGGAATACTTTGTTTGATCTGGTATATTATTTTGGGTTACTACCCAATAACCTTTTGACATGAATTGAAGCTCCCATCTAACAATGTATTAAATTTAGTCAAGATCTTAGATATTTTCTGACATTTTTATAACTTATAATTGTTAAAGCTTTTTTATATTAAAAGGATTTCGACTTATTAAACGCCAATCACCATTTCGGTCCTCTACTGTAAATATTGCATTAAATGTCTGCATCAGAGACCCGTCGGCATTGTAACGGGCAGCATAGATAAGAAAGGCGACTTTCTTATCGTCCTCTATAATTTTAGTCATTTCTTTTAATTCAACTTTACTGCCTACCCACTCTGGTTTAGTAATTTGCCAATCTTCGTCTCTATATTCAGGTACGTCTTTTTCATCCAAATAAATCGATGGCATATTTGATGGCATGCCTACTTGATGGAAGGGTAAATGAATTGTATCGCGAAACCGCAACTCTCGTTCAGATCCAGCGGTTTTTATAGCGTCTTGCACAGCCTGTTCAGGGTTTCTTGCCATTTATTATTAACCTTTTGAAATCATTGTCACCAATTAAAAATATTTTCTTATATCCTCACCAAAAATAATCTTAAAGACTGAAAATTATGATTGAATTTAATAATTTAGCACAATTTCTCGATCACGGCTGGAGTTGTATCAATCGTAGTGTCGCAGATACTAAATCACCTGGACGTTACCCTACACTAGCTACGGTATCTGAGGATTTATTGCCTGAAACAAGAACAGTCGTTTTACGAAAAGCAAATCGTAGCACATCCATTCTCGAGATACACACTGATACTCGAACTGAAAAAGTTAATGCTCTCCGACAAAATTCTAACGGTAGCCTTCACATGTGGCTGCCAAAAAGAAGATTGCAAATCCGGATCAGCGTTTTCGTTAGGATCCAAACTGGTTCTATTATAAAAAAACGTTGGGAGGAGGTACCGCAAAAGTCTCGGGTTTCATATGGTACGATACCGCCCTCTGGTAGCGTCATAAAGGGGCCATTAGCCTATGATCAAACTCCTAGCATGGAACGCTTTGCGGTGCTGGAATGTAACGTGGGAAAAATAGAACTACTACACCTAGGAAAAAATCATACACGAGCGGTTTACCAAGCAATTTCTGACTGGACCGGAACCTGGTTGGCTCCTTAGAGTGAACGGCGTGCCATTTCTAAGTATTCTTTGTCTACGCTTATTTCCACCCCTAGAGCACCATTATTTAAAACAGGGGTCTTCCGTAAGTTAAGTGTCACGCCTTCTATTTCAGTGTATTTGGCGCAGGCTTCAACGATACGAGTTAAAAGGTACTCCTGTGTATGATAATGGCGCTCACGCGCTAAACTCTCGATCGTTGTTATTAATGGATCGTAATCAAAGACAAACTCCATGCTATCATTTTCAATCAAAACAAGATCTGGGGTTATCTGAAGACTCATGTCTAAAACGTGCTCTTTAGGAACAACGTCGTCGGCCCCATAGTAACCAATAGTCGTGTTTAGACTAAGATCTTTTAGAACAATTTTACTTACGCAAACCATGACTGCCACTCAAAATGAAATCCACGGTGTCCACAAAGGCTACCAACTACCTTTACCAGCCCCTGCGGAAGGAAACTGCAATTTAAGCCTCTGTGGACATGTCTTAAGCAGGGATTTTTACAGACTTTACCTTTACGAATATTTTTGATGTTTTAGATCATGATATGACGAAGATTAATTTAATGAAATATATTCATTTGAGAGATCTCCTTAAGGACTCAATTCTTACAAGATGGCCAACTAAAGTTCCAAAACTGGTGTCTAAAGAAAAACTAACTGGGATTATCGGAGCAGCAGGAACAGGTCTTGCTAAATAAATTATATTTAAATTGTTCTGGTTTTCGGGCTCAAAGGTTCGCCTTCGTTGTCCTCCTAAAGGGATATATTCTAACTCACAGGCTAATGCTTTACCTTTAAAAATATTGTAAGGAGTTTTAGAAAAGTTTTTGGCCCCTATCTCTTTTATTTTAAGTTTATACCGGCGACGACCATCAAAAATTACGTTCTCTTCTTCACAACTTGTATTCACTGTCGTGTTTATTACAAACTGAGATATAAAACTTAACGGGTCAATAGTCCCTGTTCCTGGATTTAAAGGGAGTGGAATTATTTCTTCGACATCGGGCAGGGGGGATACTTTTGTAGAAGCTATCTGTCCACTTTTATTATAAGTCAAGTTGGTAATCCATATCTCTTTGCCCCAACGGCCAAGACTTTTATAATCACTAGGTATTAGTTTTGATTTTTTGATAATGCCCTCTGAATTTACTATGCCTTTCCAATCAAAAACTAAATTCAAAGCGCCTTTAGTCGAGGATTCCGTGCTAATTTTATAATAAGATTTATTAGCATAAAAATCCGTCACAGATTCGAGGACGTTGAAACCACCAAAATAATAACTATGGATTGCCCTGAAATTTTTATCATCTGCATTAGCTACGCTTATTGATACGAGGGTATATAGAATTATTAATCTATTGTATTTCAATAACAATTTAAATCTCATTCAGGCGTTTGTTACACGAAAAAAACTTTGTTATGTGTTTTAAGGGCAGTTAAGTGAAAAGTTGAAGCTAAAACGCTAATTTACATTATTTTGAAATACAAATGTTATACTTAAAGGTTAAACTGAGATTAACTTTTTAATTGAGTATCTGTGCTATATCTTACTATGATTTAAGAGAAAGTTATTTAACACACCGCCTAATTTGCTAAACATTGATTTTTATGGATTTAGAAAATCGTCAATTCTAAATTTTAAAAAAGGTAGGCTTATGACGGAGGACCTCCCATTGACATATGAGCTTGCAGATAACTCACACTTCCAAATTGATGATGACCTTTCACTTCTACATTTAATGGTTAATGATATGGAGGCGTCAGAAGCTATGTATCAACCAACTAAATATTGGAAGGAATACACGTATAAAGTAACTGAATTAATCAGAAAGATTGGATTGCATGACTTTCGTCGAAGTAACGAAGAAGTTCTATCTAGTTTTGGTTGTTTAGACACAGCTCCTTCGCTTTATTTTTCTACTATGCTCAATAACACCAATTATTTTGAAACGCATACTAGGGACTTTTTAGGTCCTGCCTTTAAGGTTGCAAACTCACTTTGGGAAAGCGGAACCCCCGTTGGTCCTAATGGATTGACAATCAAAAACTTTTTTTTAATGTCAGAACAATTGGCTGATGCAAAAGCAGTGAAGGTTGGTTTAAAGCCTTTGTCCGAACTTTCGATTTCTAGATATGGAAACCCATTTGGGTATATTAAAAATGAAACCCATCATACTTTTCGATCTATTTACTATTTTAACTTTGTGTGCTTTGTAGCCCAATTCGCAAATTTATCTCAATACAGTACAGTAGTGGAAATTGGTTCTGGCAGTGGCGCTCAGGCGGAAATATTGAAGAAATTATTTCCTCATCTCACTATTATACTTTTGGATTTGGCCCCACAATTGTATATCGCGGAACGCTATCTTTCTAAGAGCTTACCTAACGACCTCATTCCTTATCAGGAGAGCAATTCAAAAAACTGGAAAGGACCACTTTTACCGGGAAAGATTTATTGCTTACCGTTGCGGGCAATCGAGACATTAGCACCAGAAGGTAAAGTGTTATTTTGGAACGCAGCAAGTTTTGGCGAAATGGAACCAAATGTGTTACAAAATTATGGAAAATATATTTCTACCTTCTCCTCGAATTTAT
>QBVV01000050.1 GCA_003284265.1 SAR116 cluster bacterium AG-313-A07 | reverse complement strand
GCCGCTGGCCTTGTAATCAGCGATAGTCTGATAGAGACAGTTCTGCAAGAAGCAATCCCCCCCTCCTTAGTATTGGTTGATGGGACATGTTCCAAATACCGCACTCTATATCCATTGACATCTGAATCCTCTACAACTTTCGTATCTGCTGATACTAAGCCAGATGATATATGTTTCTGGCTGTATACTTCAGGAACAACTGGCTTACCAAAAGGGGTCGTGCACCTTCACTCACATCTATTGCCAACCGCAGATCTCTATGCCATTCCGTATTTGAATATTTCATCTGACGATGTTGTATTTTCGGCTGCAAAGCTCTTTTTCGCCTATGGCCTAGGTAACGCTCTTACGTTCCCAATGGCTGTCGGTGCGACATCAGTTTTATTACCCGGACCACCAGATCCAAAATCGGTAGTAACTATTTTCACAAAGTTTCAACCTACTTTATTTTTTGGCGTGCCTACGCTCTTTGCAATGCTTTTAGCGAGTGAATTACCCGAAAAAAATAAACATTCGATACGTTTATCTGTCTCCGCAGGCGAGCCGTTGCCAGCCGACTTACTTCATCGATGGACAGATAAAGTTGGAACTAAAATTCTTGACGGTATAGGTACAACCGAGATGCTTCATATTTTCGTCTCTAATGAAATCGATGACATTCAACCTGGAACGACAGGTCGAGTAGTACCTGGATATGACGTTCGTCTTATTAACGAGGCGGGTGAACTTTGTCGCATTGGTGAGATTGGCATTCTGGAAGTTTCGGGGCCTACTTCGGCCTTGATGTATTGGGGGCAAAGAGAAAAAACAAAAGCTACTTTCAGAGGGGAATGGACCCGAACTGGTGATAATTACACTATGGGAGATAGCGGTGTGATGACCTACAGTGGCCGTAACGATGACATGCTCAAAGTTGGTGGTATTTATGTCTCCCCCTTCGAGGTTGAAGGCGCACTCATCAAACATCCATCTGTTTTAGAGGCTGCAGTAATCGGGTACCCAGACCAAGATGAACTGATAAAACCCAAAGCCTTCATTGTCTTAGTAGACGGATCGGAACCATCAGGGGAGCTAGCGGAAGAATTGAAAAATTTTGTTCGTTCTGACTTAGCTGCCTATAAATACCCCCGTTGGATTGAATTTTCTGATGCGTTACCGAAGACGGCAACTGGGAAAATACAGAGATTTAAATTACGGAGTAAAGCCTAGTTTTAGTGTGAAATAAAAAATGAAAAATCTGGTAACCATCGCAAATGGTAGGATAGAGTATTCCTTTTACAAGGTGAAAAGACCAGCCGCCCCAACAATTGTTATGCTGCATGAGGGCTTAGGCGCCTTATCGCTTTGGCGGGATCTTCCAAGAAAACTATCTAATCTAATTGATTGCTCAGTCTTTGTTTATTCTCGTCATGGTTATGGTCAATCAGACTTCATTAAGAACAAATTCAATGCTAAATATATGCATAAGGAAGCTCTTAATATACTTCCGGAAATATTGAATCACTTTGATATCAGTAACCCTATTCTCTATGGCCATAGCGACGGAGCCTCGATTGCTTTAATCCATGCGAGCTCGGCGAATACCGAAATAATGGGGCTAATCCTCGAAGCGCCACATGTATTCGTAGAAGAAATTTCATTAGATGGCTTGAGGGGCGCAAAAAAAGCTTTCGAGCACGGCGGGCTCAAAGCTGGTCTAGCAAAACATCATCGCGAACCGGAAATGATTTTTCGGTGCTGGAATAATATTTGGCTCAGTCCAGAATTTCTGACTTGGAATATCGTATCTTGCTTGTCTAATATTCAGTGTCCAACACTTCTAATTCAGGGAGAAACGGATGCGTATGGGACATTGTCGCAACTCGATACTATCGAGAAAAATATCTCAGGCATTTGTGAGAAGAAAATTTTACCCAATATCGGGCATAGTCCTCATCGCGAAAACCCCAAATTAGTATTGCGGTCAATTCAACAGTTCATTAGTAAAAATATCAATGCACAAAAAACTGAATGATTGAGAGATAAACGGATGCAACCATTAACTGGGGTAAGGGTTCTTGCTGTAGAACAATACGGTGCGGGACCATTTGGAACCATGTACCTCGCAAACCAGGGCGCTGAAGTAATTAAAATCGAAAACCCCTCTGATGGAGGCGATATGTCTCGGGCAGTTGGCCCATATTTTTTAGGGCCAGAAGACAGCGAGTTCTTTCACAGCTTTAACGCTAATAAAAAAAGCGTAACGATAAACCTGCAAAAGCCAGAGGGATTAGCTGTTTTTCACGAATTAGTAAAAACAGCCGATGCTGTATCAAATAATCTCAGGGGAGATGTCCCTGAGAAACTTGGTTTAGATTATGCATCCCTGAAAGCCATTAACCCAAAGATTGTCTGCGCCCATCTCAGTGCTTATGGCAGATCCGGTTCAAGACAAACCTGGCCAGGCTTTGATTACCTTATGCAGGCGGAAACAGGATGGTTTTCTTTGACAGGTGAGCCAGGAACACCACCAGCTCGTTTCGGATTATCTGTTGTTGACATGATGACAGGTCTTGCAATGGCTTTCAGTTTAGTTTCCGCCGTGGTTGCCGCTCGTTCGTCTGGTATTGGACGAGACATGGATGTTTCACTCTTCGATTTAGCCTTGCATAATACAAGTTATTTAGCCACTTGGTATCTTAATGATAACGTTGTTACCGAAAGACTCGAACGATCTGCCCATCCATCCTTAACACCTTGTCAGTTATATAAAACCAAGAATGGCTGGATCTTTTTAATGTGTAACAAAGAGAAGTTCTGGCCAATACTTTGCGATAAACTCGGACAAGCAAGCTGGTCTGAAGACCCCCGTTTCCTCTTATTTAAAAACCGATTAGAACATCGCGAAACTCTGCAACAAATGCTGGACGAGGCACTTTCAACAAAGACTACGGAAGAATGGCTTTCCACGTTCGCTGGCAGTGTGCCCGCTGCGCCCATATATGATATTGGACAGGCTATGAATAATCCTTTCGTCTCTGAAAGAAACGGAATTCATGATTTTGCCAATCCAGAAAATCCAAATAAAACTTTTAAAATGGTCGCGCATCCAATTAGATCTTCCGGAGATCAACCCTTGAACAATCCTGCTCCAAAACTTGGGGAGAACACAGATAGAATCCTGGGAGAAACGGGATATACGGACGACCAAATAAATAAGCTTAAAGATAAAGGTATAATATAGCTTTTTAATAAAAAATCCCTTGTTTTTATTGTAGTTGATTAGTTTCCACTCGATTAAATGCGGGGCCCAACAACATTGTAAAAACGGTAGCAATTATCAGCATGCTCAAAGCAACTACAAGAGCTCCTGTTAGTCCTGCTATTTGATACGCAAAGCCAGACCAAAGGGTGCCCAACAATCTTCCTGCAGCATTAGCGCTATAATAAAAACCTACCGACAGGGCAACATTATCAACATTGGAGAAATTCAAAATCAGATAAGAGTGCAAAGCAGAATTTACTGCAAAGCAAAATCCAAATATAGCTAAACCAAATAGAAGACTTAAAGTAATATGGTATTGCATTTCAATTGCTAAAGTAATCGCAAGGGTTACAAGACACAGAATTACCATCCATGCAGACGCATATTTAAGTTCTTTCGAATGTCCATCTTCAGAACTTTTGATTAGGCTTGGTGCAAAGCTTTGAACAATCCCATACCATATTATCCAAAGGGCCAGAAACCCGCCAATTGCCTTGAAGCTCCAATTTAATTCACTCAATAAAAAAACAGGTAATGCAACGACGAACCACACATCACGGGCACCAAATAGAAACATCCGTGCCATCGATAAAATATTGATTGGTCTGGACTTAGAAAAAACTTCTATGATCTTCGCCTTTGCCGATGCTTTACCCATCGAACTTGGTAAAAGCCAGCCACTTAAGATCAACAGAGCGAATAATGCACCAGCCATAATCCAAAGGGCGTAAACAAAACCACAAATAGATAAGAGTACACCACCCATAAAAAATCCTACGCCTTTAAGTGCATTCTTTGAACCCGTTAACAAAGCTACAAGCTTAAAAAGCTTCGGATGATTATTTTTGGGAACCACCAATTTAATTGCGCTTTTGGAACTCATTTTCGATAGATCTTTAGCAACTCCAGATAATCCTTGAGCAAAAAGAACAAAAACTAGCGAAAATATTCCCGACCACGCTGGATTGAGGAGAGATAGCAGTAACAGAGACAATACTTGTAGCGCCAATCCTGATAGCAGGGTAAGTTTCACGCCAAACCGGGACCCTAACCAACCTCCTATTAAATTTGTCACAATTCCCATTAGCTCATAGAGAAGGAAAAGTACCGCCAACTCAAACGGCGAGTACCCCAAGGTATGAAAGTGCAACAGAACCACCATTCTTAATGCACCGTCTGTAAGGGTAAATCCCCAGTAAGCCGAGGTTACGACAATATAATTTCTAATATTCGTCAATTAGTACCCCTAACGTTGAATGCCAGAAGCCACCCTGTAAACGAGTTCCATGAGCCTATTCGCGTAGCCCATCTCATTATCATACCAAGCTAGAATTTTTAATTGACTGTTGTCGACAAGCATTGTGGATAAGCCATCGATAATGCAGGATCGCGTGTCTCCAGCATAATCAGAAGATACTAGAGGCCTCTCCTCATACCCTAATATCGATGCAAAATCGCCCTGACTAGCGTTTTTGAAAAGGTTATTTACCTCGTCGACAGTGGTTGAACGTTTCATTTCAAAGACACAGTCTGTCAACGACGCGTTCAACAACGGCACCCTCACAGCTACGCCATTCAGCTTTCCATTTAATTCAGGAAAAATAAGCCCAATCGCTGTTGCAGATCCCGTAGATGTAGGAATGAGGTTCACTAGAGAAGACCGTGCCCGTCTCAAGTCAGTATGATGCTTATCAACTACAGTCTGTGTATTAGTAACATCATGAATTGTTGTAATCAAACCATGTTCAATGCCAATTTCGGATTGAATAACCTTGATTATGGGAGCTAGGCAATTGGTTGTGCACGAAGCTGCCGTTACCAAATGATGCTTTTTGGGGTTATAAAGATGATCATTAACACCCATAACAATATTCAAAGCATTTTTATCTTTGACTGGGCAAGCTACAATCACCTTTTTAATCCCTGCGTCAAAGTATGGCTGAAGATCCTCCGTTTTTTTATACTGACCCGATGCATCAATCATCAGATCAAGACCCAAGGTCTTCCAATGACCGCTCGCCGGAGTATCAAAACAGCTATATGTTAAATCCTCGTTTTCTATCTTTAATGCTCTATCCTTAGCCTTGATATGAAGCTTTGAACGACCGTGAATGCTATCAAATTCAAGAAGATGTGCAGCAGTTTCAACGTCACCATTTATTTCATTAATGTGAACTATTTTCATCAGATCGCCAGAGCCATTGAACTCTGATGCTCTTTCCCAGAAAGTCCGGGCTGCTAGCCGGCCGATTCTGCCAAAACCATTTATACCAATACGAACAGCCATTAAAGACCCTTTACAGTTCTAGTCACTTCTTAAGACACAGATTATCACTGTTTTATGAACATAATATTACCTATTAAACTCATTGCTGCAGAAAAAAAACTTTGCAATCAGAGGATCCTTCACTTAGAAAAATATAGATCCCTTCTTGAAGTTCGATTCCAGCAATGCGCGACATATCTTTTTTGGTCGCTGCTGGATATCGCACACCCGAGAACTCGGCGACACCACCACCAAATCTTCTAAGCCTGCCTTCATTGCAAGCCACTGAGGCTTCTTTATCAAAAGCAGCCGCTTGGTATAACGGGTTTGGGTCGGAGGCCATTAACCCCTTTTTGGGAGCTTGAAGTATTCTTGTTCTATATTTTCTTCCCTGACCGCCAAACGTTCCACGAGGCCTTTTCTTTGCGCCACTGCTAAAGTGATTCCTGTCCGTAGAGCGTAATTCAGCCGATTCTGCAGGTAAATTAATAGCCGTGCACTGCAATAGAACACTTGCCATAAAAATATAAAAAGGGATGGTCAAAAAGAACAAGTCCTACTCCATGAACAATTAGTTGTTCGATACAAGCGTGCGAATCAAGCAATACGCGAAATGCTAAACACCATTTCTCATGATCGAAGCTTGAAGTTCCTCTAATGATACCGTTTGAATTCCCACCTTCTCACAGATGATTCCCCCACCATAATTCGCGACGGTCATCGCGTCCTTTACTGAACTACCCGAAGCTATTGCCGAAGCCATTACACTTATCACGGTATCCCCCGCCCCGGCAGGGTCGTTAACTATACGCACAAAAGCAGGCAAGGTATGAAAATTTTCGCTGGAATCTAAAAGCCCAACGCCATCCTTCCCCATCGTCACCATAACGTTCTCACATTTTAATCGCTTCTTTAAATCTTGGGCAGCTATCCTTATCTCATCGACATTAGACACCTTCATTGAAGTTGCCTCTGCTAACTCTCTCAGATTGGGCTTAAAAAGTGTCACCCCCGCGTAAGCAAAAAAATTGTCAAATTTTGGATCTACAAGAACCTTTAAGCCTGCTTCCTTAGCTATCTTCAAAATTTCATGAATGAATGGTTCAGTTAAAAGGCCTTTATTATAATCTTCAATGACAACGCCCGACAGAGAGTCTACTGACTCAGAAAAAGATTTGATGATTTTTGAAGAAAGCGTTTCCGCAATTGGTATTCTGTTTTCGAAATCAGCCCTAGCAATTTGTCTTCCTTGCGCAAATGTCCTCATTTTCGTAGTCGTGCAGCGCGACGGGTCTGAGAAAATAAAATGTTCGCACTTAGAATTTTTTTCAATCAAAGACTTCAGTCTCTCTCCATTTTCGTCATCCCCGACAACACTAAATAACATTGGAAGGTCACCTAAAGCATAAAGATTATTTGCTACGTTGGCAGCCCCTCCCAACTGATATGTCTCCTCCACGATATCGACGATGGGGATGGGTGCCTCAGCAGAGAGCCGATCTATGTTGCCAGTTAAAAACTTATCAAGCATAACATCACCGATTACCGCTATACGTCTGCCCCCCATTTGGGCAAGCAATTCTAAATGATGTTGCTGGTCAGGCATTTTCTGTACATTCTTTGCTGCAAAAACTCGTTATATCAATCGCGGTATCATTAATTCTACAGTAATTAAAGGCATTTTTAACAAAAATTCACTATGCTTTAATTTGATGATGCCTATCGGCTAATCACATTTTGAATGAATTTCAAAAGATTGTCGCTTTCAAAAAGAAAACCAGGAATATTTGCCGCCTGTGCGGCTTCGATATCTGTGCAACGATCCCCGATCATAAATGACCCATTTCTTTTGATTGGCCATTTTTTCATTAAATCAAAAATCATTCCGGGTGAAGGCTTGCGCCAATGTGCTATAGACCGGAATCGACCATCGTCAAAATCAGGGTGAAAGGGGCTATAACGAAAATCATCTATTCGTGCTCCAACAACTGCGAGTTCATCATTCATCCATCGGTGGAGGTCTTTAACATCATTTTCAGTATAGAAGTTTCGAGAAATACCGGTCTGATTAGTTACAACAAAAACATAATAATCAGCTTTATTTAAAAACCGCACCGCCTCCTTGGCACCAGCTATCCAATTTATCTGATCCGGACGGTACGCATAACCGCTATCTTCATTCAAAACGCCGTCCCTATCTAAAAACACTGCTGAACGAAGAGTCCTTGTATTCATAAAAAGAGACGCCTTTACTTCAAAATATGGTTTTTCCTATAATCTAGGCTCTGATCGCCAATAAAGAGTTAATTTAGAATACGAAATGTTTGTAATGCGTCAAACTAGAGATCGACGACAATATTGCCAAATGAATCTAAATGGGCCTCCGCTTCAGGCGGAATTAAACACGTTGCATCGTATTCCTCAACAATTGCCGGCCCTATGCGTTTTTTTTGTAGGTCAGCCCGCGCAACAACAGCTGTCTCGATCCAACCATAACTTTTTCCAAAATAGGCTTTTCTACTATCATTAACTGGTGTCAGAGCTTCTTCTGCATATAATTTTTCTGGTACCCTGCTACTATCCGGAATACCGCGGCCAATTACAGCAATATTAACCAGTTCCACTGGCTCTTCAGGCCCTGCTCTATGTCCATAAACGACCTCATGCTCTTGCCCAAAGTTTTCAGCGAGTTCGGCAAGTTTCTTTGAGTCAAAGTTTCCACTCGGAGCTGGAACTGATAATTCATAAATCTGTCCTTTATAGTGCAGGCTAGCCGATCGTTCTATGACAGCTGAAGCCCCGGAGAACCCTTCCTTATTAAGCTCATCGAGTGCTTCTTTAGCTAGCCTTTCCCAAGCTGTCGTCAACTCTTGTGGATCGGCATCTGTTAATAGTCGCCTGAACGTTCTTGAATAATGATGCTCTACGTCAGCATAGAGGAGACCAAAAGATGAAAAGAGGCCAGGGGAGGGTGGCACTATCACTTGCTTTATTCCAATGGCATCAGCCATACCTGCTGCAAATAGCGGGCCATTGCCACCAAACGCAAACAAAGAATAGTTTCGTGGGTTCCTACCCCGCTCTGTAGAAACGGCTTTTATAGCTCTAATCATATTAGAGGCAGAGATTAAGTGAGCACCATGTGCTGCCTCTTCTAAAGACAATCCAAGAGGCTCTGCAATTTTCCTTGTAAAAACGCTGATAGCTTTTTCTTTATTGAGTTTGACCGCCCCACCAACCAGATGGTCAGGGTTTATATAACCGAGGATGACGTTTGCGTCAGTTATCGTTGGGTTTTCTCCCCCCGCGTCGTAACAAACAGGTCCGGGGGAAGCGCCCGCACTTTCCGGACCCGCCCTAAGCGATCCACCCGTGTCTATGGAAAGTATTGATCCCCCACCGGCACCTACTTCCGCTAAATCAATTGCTGGTACCTTTAATGCGTAGCCGGCACCCGTCATCAATCGCGACCCATGCATAATACCTCCACCCACCTGCATATCTAATGCCCGGGTTACTTCACCACGGGCAATCATGGAAGTTTTAGCTGTTGTCCCTCCCATATCGAAGGTAATGACATTTTCAAGACCCGATGCTTTGGATATAGCTTGGCTACCAATTACCCCTCCAGCAGGCCCTGACTCAATTATGTGCATTGGCAGCTTTGACGCTGTTTCAGACGTGGTTAATCCACCATTTGACTGCATTAAATAAATTGGCGCTGAAATGCTGTCTGCATCAAGGCCCTTTCTTAAAGCAGTCAAATATGTTGCAACGACAGGTAGCACGTAGGCGTTAATTACTGTTGTTGATGTTCGCTCATACTCTTTCATTTCCGGTAAGACATCACCACTAATGCAAAGAGGTAAATCTGGCGCCAATTCTCTGACCACCTCCTGTACAAATCTCTCATTCTCTGAGTTTGCATAAGCATTAATAAGACAGATCGCTATGGCTTCAACCTTTTCGTCAAGAAGCCGTCTTACAACTTGCTCAACTTCACTTCTTTGAGGCTTTCTTTCTATTACACCATCGGCATTCACCCGCTCGTCAACAACCTGTCGCAAATATCTCTCTACGAGCGACGGCGGCTTTTCCCAGGCCAGATCATAGAGTCTTGGCATTCGCAGGGTTCGTATTTCAAGAACATCCCTAAATCCGGCAGATGTAATTAAGCCAACACGGGCGCCTTTCAATTCTAAAATAGCATTAGAAGCAACCGTAGTTCCGTGTCTGATTTCCCGAACATCCTCTGGAGTGATGCCAGCCTCACCAAAAACCTCCGCCATCCCTTCCACGATAGCACGTGCGTAATTATCGACACTTGAGGGGACCTTTTTTGTAAATAATCTACCTTCCGCGCTAAGAAATACTATGTCTGTGAACGTACCCCCTATATCAATTCCAACTCTAAATCGGCTCATAGATCAGCTCCCTTGTCATCTTTACGGGGCCAATCCTGCCAAAGAACGGCAGGGGTCTTGCCTACTCTTAATTTCTGTATCTCCGCACGTAGTATCTGAGTAGCTTTATAATCAACGCCCCAACCATCTGATTTTATTACAACCCCATAGTCATCTCGAGCAGAATTTATACTTACGAGTTCGTTTCGGACGTCACGAAGTACACTCTCAGGATCGCGGTCCAAAGGATCTCCCCATCCTCCACCGCCAGCCAATTCATGACGCAGCACCTCTCCAGCATACATTGTCATGGTTAATTTTGAATCTAGCGGGCGAGCCTCTCTACCGGGATTCATAATGTTACTGGAGGAAGCACCCGGATTACCGCCATACAATCCGTAGGGTCGAAATACTTTTCTATCTGAGCGAACCTGTAAAACTGCTTCGGCCTCTAATAATTTATAGTCACGTCTATAAGGCGCCCCTCCACGAAATTTTCCAGCGCCCGCTTTGTCAGCGACAAATTCATAGGCCAATATCTCAACCGGGTTTTCCGCCTCACACACCTCGATCGACTGGGTTGCCATATTGGCAAATAAATTTGAGTTTCCGGAAAGTCCATCGGCCCAGGGGCGAGCACCCCATGTACCACAGGCAAAGTCCACATAAATGAAGGGGTTTCGCTCTGAGTCATAACCACCGATCGATATCCCCGTATTTCCACCATCAGACGCCGCCATAACTTTGTCTGGAAGCATCATTGCTAATGCACCAAGAACACAATCCACCATTCTAAAACCGGTAAGGCCGCGAGCCGCACAGGCTGCCGGTAAAACACCGTTAGCAATGGTACCAGGAGGCGCAGTAACCTCAACGCAACGGAAAAAGCCCTCGTTTGCAGGAACATCATTAGGCAGAATACATTTTACGCCACAATATGTGGCAGCTTTTGTAAATGAGAGGGTATTGTTTATAGCCCCTTTCACCTGTTCAGAGGTTCCAGTCCAATCAGCAAATAAACGATCACCTTTCTTATTAAATGTTACAAATAAACGGATCGGCTGCCCTACATCAACACCGTCATCATCTATCCAATCTTCAAAACTCCATTCGCCATCGGGTAATTCTAAGAGTGCCGCTTTCGTAACACGTTCGGTATAATCTACGAAATCTATTAGGAACTGAGACATTGTTTCAACACCATGCTCATCAACTAGCTCCAAAAACTGTCTTTCCGCAATATTACAGGCGGCTAGTTGGGCTCTGATATCTCCGAAAACTTTTACAGGAACTCGGACATTTGCTTCAATCAAACTGAATAACGTTTCATTTCTCTTACCCTGCTCAAACATATACATCGGGGGGATACGAAGACCCTCTTGATATATTTCTGTTGAGTCGGAGGCGTTTGAGCCAGCCACCCGCCCCCCGACATCCGTGTGGTGACAAATTGTTGCAGCAAATGCTATTCGTTTTCCGTTGTGGAAAATTGGCTTGAAAATAAAGATATCTGGGAGATGCATTCCCCCTTGATATGGGTCATTTAAGCAGAAAAGATCATCCGGTTTCATAGCATGTCCAAATCGTTCCACTACAGCGGCCAAGGCTGTCGGAATCGATCCAAGATGACCAGGTAAAGTTAGTCCTTGTGCAACAAGATTTCCTTCTGGATCGCAAAATGCTGTTGAAAAATCCATATTATCGCGAAGAACACCAGAATATGTGGTTCGAACGATGGTAAGCGCCATTTCATCGGCAATAGAGATAACAGCATTACGCAACAACTCAAATTGAATCGGATCCCACGTATCATCAGACATATTTCGCTCCAGCTAACCCATTTCGGTTTTAGTGTGCAATGCGGATCATTGATTAGGAAGACTTTTGATAAAAAATACCGATCTTTCTCCATCTCTGATGGATCAATATACTAATCGTCTTTGCATTAATGTATAACTTATAAATATGAATATGCGTTCAATCATTTTTGCTCATACAGAGGGTAAATTGAAATGGTAGATTGTATTCGTTGGAACTATCCAACTGATATCAGATATGGCTGCGGGGGTATTAGCCAACTAGGCTCTCTTTGCGAAGAACTAGCTGTAAGCAACCCGCTTTTTGTTACTGATCCTGGCCTCGTTGAGTTGGGAATGACAAAAGATGCTATTCAATGTTACCGTGACGTCGGCAGTAATATAGGCATTTTTTCTGCTATAAAATCAAATCCAACATCGAAAAACATTGAACACGGTGTAGAGACATTTAATCAAGGGAATCACGATGCTCTTATAGCATTTGGGGGCGGAAGCGCTCTTGATGCAGGTAAAACGGTAGCTTTGCTTTCTGGTCAAAAATTTGGTCTTTGGGATTTTGAAGATAAAAATGACAATTGGAAGAAAGCGCAAATTTCCAGTATACCAAAAATCATAGCAATACCAACTACCTCAGGAACTGGATCGGAAGTAGGCAGAGCATCAGTAATTACAGATGAAGAGAAAGCACTAAAGCGATTAATTTTTCATCCCAATATGCTTCCAACTATAGTATTGTTGGATCCAGAATTAACATTAAATTTGTCACCATCGCTCACAGCATCTACCGGAATGGACGCGCTATCCCACAATTTAGAAGCTTTTTGCTCTCCTGCTGACCACCCTATGGCGCGCGGGATAGCAGTTGAAGGATGCCGCTTAATTTCCGAAAACCTGCTCAAAGCATACAAAAATGGGGGAGATATAGAAGCTCGAGGAAGAATGTTAATCGCATCAACTATGGGGGCAACTTCTTTCCAGCGAGGACTAGGGGCAATGCATGCCTTAGCGCATTCTATTGGTGGTTTATTTGATAGTCATCACGGTACTCTAAACGCTATTCTCATGCCCTATGTTCTCGCGACTAATAGGCATAAAATTGAAAAGGACATTGAATACCTATCAACGTGCCTTGGTTTAAAATCAACTTTTGACGCTTTTTTAGATTGGATTCTCTTGCTTCGGGAAGAGCTTAACATTCCGCATACACTATCCGAAATTGGTTTATCCAAAAAAGCTGCCCCAATTGTTGGGAAAACAGCCGAAAAAGACCTATCCGCCTCCACTAATCCTATAATTTTGAGCGCAGACAATTATGAACAACTATATTTAAGAGCGATATCAGGCGATATTAATTAAGAAAATAGGATGGCCTCGATGGGCGACTATCCCATGCAAACGGTGCCGTCCCAATCAAACGGACAAAATATGAAATTTGAAGTAAGACCCAATAGAAAATAAGAAATTTATTGAACATTAATCTATGCAAGCCGATTTGTGTTCTCTAATCTTATCTACTTGCCAAATAACTATATTTAGAACCACAATCATACAAGTCGGTTAAAAACGCTTGGGAAGAAATAATGGATCTGAATCTGAAAAATAAAAATGTTCTAATAACCGGAGCCTCAAAGGGTATTGGCTTAGCCTGCGCCAAAGAGTTCGCAGCTGAAGGCTGTAATCTTCATCTAGTGTCAAGAACTGAGGAAGATCTTTTAACAGCAAAGAAACAAATTCAGACAAAAAACACTGTTGATATTAGTGTTTACCCATTGGATTTATCACGATCATCGGATGTGGATACCCTAGCGAAGAAATGCTCAAATATAGATATTCTTATCAATAATGCCGGTGCCATTCCAGCAGGCAATATTGAAGCAATTGATGAACACACTTGGCGCGAGGCTTGGGACCTTAAAGTTTTTGGATATATTAATATGACGCGTCGGTTTTACCCCCTCATAAAAGATAATGGTGGGGGTGTGATTATGAATATTATTGGATTAGCAGGTGTCCGTGTTGATCGGAATTATATAGCCGGTTCAGCAGGAAACGCATCCATTATCGGTTTTACAAACGCCATGGGCGCACATGCCCTTGATGAAGGAATGCGCGTTCTTGGAGTTTGTCCAGGGGCAGTCCAAACCGAACGCATCACCACAATGCTCAAGACCCGCGCAAAGGAGGAGAAAGGCGACGAGAATCGATGGCAGGATTATTTTTCGGGCATGCCGCTTAATAGGCCTGCGTTAGTAGAGGAAGTTGCAGATGTGGTCGTTTTCCTGTGCTCTGATCGTGCCTCTTGGTTGACAGGCACTACAATCAATCTTGATGGCGGCGTTGCTAATAGAGGCGGATATTAGAACTAAAGCCTGGAAAGGGAACAAAGTGATGCGGGGCATTGATCATGTTGTAATTGCCGTCAATGAAATAGAAAAAGCTCGCAAAACCTTTGAAAAAATGGGTTTTAAAGTAACGCCAAAAGCATTACATCCTTTTGGTACAGAAAATTTTCTTGTTCAACTTAATGGTAATTTCATCGAAATAGTTGGTGTAAATGATATATCTCTGGTTCCTCCTCATACCAAAGAAAAATACAGTTTTGCCCAAGCTAATGTAGATTTCTTGTCCTATAAAGAGGGTATGAGTTCGCTGGTATTCCAGAGTCTCGATGCTCGACGTGATAGAGAGGAATTTCTGGCTTCAGGTCTCCATACCTATGAAAACGTTGATTTTGAGCGGAAAGCCAAACTACCTGATGGAACCAGTGTGATAGTTGGATTTTCCCTGGCATTTTTAACTAATCCAGAAACACCAAATATGACCTTCTTCTGTTGTCAACAACATGCTCCGGAACATTTTTGGAAGCCCGAATATCAAACCCATTCTAATACCGCACACACAATACAGGAAATTATTATATTAGCCGACGAGCCCCTATCTTCTCTCCCCTTTTTCCAAGCAACTCATGGCCCTGATTCTATAGTTCATGATGGAGAAAACCTCGGCATAAAATTACAAAATGGGCTAATTTCATTACTGAATCCGGTGTCTTTTGAAAAGCGGTTTGGGCCCGGAACATCAAAGAATACAGAGACACCAAAGTTTGCAGGGTTTCAGATAAGTGTCTCAAATATCATTGATACAAATGTGTTGTTACGAAATGCGGGTCTAGAAATAAGAGAATTTAATAAGAGAATTCAGCTTGGGCCTCATAATAACTTTGATACGATCATAGAATTTGTTGAACGGGACATTGGATATGCTGGATGATAAAATATGCCTAGAAAAACCATTGCTAATTACCTCTAGGCAAAAAGAGGAATATTTTGAAGACGGTGCCGTTCTTATAGAAAGCGTAGTTTCGGAAACATGGTTACACAAGATCCGAAGAGCCTCGGATGAGATTATAGAACGCAGCAGAAAAATAGAGCAGTCCAATGGCCAATACATCCTGGAAGAGGGCCATTCGAGAGATAATCCCCGATTGAAACGATTATCGAGCCCTGTCGATCATCATAATGCCTTTTGGGATTTCATTTCGAGTGAGATAAGCTCACAACTCGCAGCGGATGTGGTTGGGCCTGATGTTAAGTACCATCATTCAAAGCTCAATTATAAATGGGCAAATGGCGGCACAAAATTTGATTGGCACCAGGATATACAGTCGTGGCCTCATACCGATTATAGCCCGGTAACATTGGGCCTTTTTCTCTATGATTGCACATCCGATCAAGGCCCAATGGTGACTATAAAAAAGAGTCATAAGGGACCCTTATTTAATATGTATGATAAAAATCAAAATTGGGTTTTAAGTATTCCTGAAAAAGAATTCAATTTGAACCTCGCGAAAGAACATACCGGTCCTGCAGGATCCGTTTTACTCTTAAACTGCCGAACGATTCACAGTTCAAGACCAAATAAATCAAATCGTTCTAGACCCATGCTTTTAAGCGTTTATTCGTCGGCGGACTCAATGCCCTACACAAGCAACCCCATCCCCAGTCCCTACTCGGGAACAATAGTTCGAGGAAAGCGGGCTGCATGGGCTAGCCATGATCCTCGACCGTGCCAACTTCCTCCAGACTGGTCAACAGGCTATGTGGGACCATGGGCACACCAAAACCAAAAAAATGAAATGGGGAGAACATAGTATGAGTGAGACCGATAATACCGCCGGCTTTATGTCTATGAAAGGTGGTGGCTACTACTCAAAAGCCACCATTGGAGCTAAGCACGTAATCGATAATGCGACGCATCTCATTATCGAAGCACTTGAACGGATGGGATCATTAGACGAAAAAAGTATTTTTACGATGTCGGACATGGGTTGTGCAGACGGTGGCACATCGATTTCTATGGTTGGTAAGGTTTTAAAAGAGATCAGAAAACGTGCGCCCTCAAGGCCTATCCAAATGGTTTATACCGACTTACCTAAAAACGATTTCAGCCAAGTATTTCAAAATGTCCATGGTCAAACAGATGTAGA
>QBVV01000049.1 GCA_003284265.1 SAR116 cluster bacterium AG-313-A07 | reverse complement strand
GCAGACCAACGTCGGCAAGAACACAAAAGGTAATGTTGGCGTTAGCGGAATTGGGTTTGGAGTACAACTATATTCTGGCAAGCGCCACCATGGGGCCGGATGGTTCAGTCGCTAAAGGCGGAAAGCCGTTTGGTATAGTAAACACACAAAAATATTATGATATGAATCCCACAAGTACAATACCTACGCTTGATGACAATGGCTATATTTTGTGGGAGTCTAATGCAATTGTTCAGTATCTGGGGATGCAATACAATTCTAGGTTATTTTATGGGGATGATGTTTATCTGTGTAACTCGGCATTGCGTTGGATGATGTGGGAGAACAACAGGTTAATTAGTCCTATGCACAATCTGGTGGAGCAAAGGTATCGGTTACCTGAGCACTCTCGTAACAAGGAATTACAGATCAAATCAGAGAAAATGCTGATTGACGAGTTTATGATAGTTGAAAACCAGTTAGCTAAAACACGTTATATAGCAGGTGATAGCTGGAGTATGGGGGATATTCCAATTTCCATTCGTTGCCATAGGTTTTTTTTGCTCAATATTCCTAAGCCTGAAATGCCCCAATTAGAGGTTTATTACGAACGAATAAAAAAACGGGCGTCATTTAGTGTCATAGCTGACAAAGCCCTCCACATAAGTGGTTAATAATTCGATTCAATGAAGGATTTAAGAGGATAACGGATGAGTTATCTTCTGACATTCTTGAAATACATCCAAGCGGTAGTCTGAATAGCTGAAAGTAACAGATTTCTGATTAAACTTAAACGTATGGGTAATGTACTTGTAGCAAATAATTTGGCCCCTTAGACTTTTTATCGATAGGGAGGAGCTGTTTCAGCTTGCATTATCTAATTTGATTAGAGGAACATTCCCTTCATTATTGCTGACTCCGAGTATCAAACCATAGAAGTTTGAACTTGTTTTGCGTTTTAACAAGGAGGTTATTTTATGCGAAGTAATTTATTTAAGGTCTTGGCAGTTGCGGTAGTCTCAGCAAGCTGTTTTGGGACAATATCGACAGCAGCTTTAGCTGAAAAATCCGGAGGAATCCTGAAATTCTATCATAGAGGAACGCCTCCTAGTGGATCGATCCACGAAGAAGCAACAAGCTCAACTGTGGTTCCCTATATGAGTATATTTAATAACCTTGTAATGTTTGATCAGGCAAAACCGGTAAATAGTTTGGACACGATAGTACCAGACTTGGCAAAAAGCTGGGCATGGGGTGGCGATAAAACCAAATTAACATTTACTCTAAGAGAGGGTGTGAAATTCCATGATGGCAAACCCTTCACCGCTAAAGATGTGGTTTGTACGTGGAATCTAATTCTAGGAAAGTCGAAGGCTAAGCTGAGAAAAAACCCTAGAAAGTCATGGTATAAAAATCTGGCAAGCGTTGAGGCTAATGGTGATTATGAAGTAAGCTTTAATCTCAAGAGAAGACAGCCTGCTTTTCTAATGTTGTTGGCCAGCGGTTATTCGCCAGTTTATCCGTGTCATGTTCCTCCAAAAAAGATGAGAACCAAGCCAATCGGCACCGGCCCATTTAAGTTTGTTAGTTTAAAACAAAATGAACATGTGAAATTTACCAAGAATACAAACTATTGGAAGACGGGACGACCTCTTCTCGATGGACACGAGTGGACAATCATAAAGAGCCGTTCAACACGTGTTCTAGGATTTATAGCAGGTAAATTCGATATGAGTTTTGCGGGAGATATTAGTATCCCTATTTATAAAGATTTGATTAAACAGGCTCCGCATGCGATTTGCGAAAAACATGCGACTAACGTGTCAACCAATTTAATTGTTAACCAGTTCAAGGCGCCATTCGATAATGCTAAAATAAGAAAAGCAATGGTTTTGACCATCGATCGAGCATCATTCAATAAAATTCTTGGTCACGGGGAATTTATAATGAGTGGCGCCATGCTGCCTCCTCCGCATGGAGTTTGGGGTATGCCTCCCGAGGTGTTGAAAAATGTGGCTGGATATCACCCAGATGTTGCGGCAAATAGGGCTGAAGCACGAAAAATAATGAAGAGTTTGGGATACGGACCTGATAATCGCCTTAAAGTAAAAGTAGCGACCAGGAACATTGCCATATACCGTGATCCTGCTGTTCTATTGATCGATCATCTCAAAGAGATTTTCATAGATGGGGAATTGGATACAGTGGAGACCAGTAATTGGCACGCCAAAGTGGCCCGGAAAGATTATCAGGTAGGTCTTAATCTTACGGGGATCGGCGTTGATGACCCCGACGCAATGTTCTATGAGAATTATGCCTGTGGTTCCCAGCGTAATTACACAGGATATTGTAAAGAGGAAATGATGAAGCTCTTCGAAAAACAATCTATGATGGATAATGGTCCGGAGCGTATGAAATTAGTCTATGAAATAGACAAAAAACTTCAAGAGGATGCTGCGCGACCTATTATAGCGAACAACGTTCGGTATAATTGTTTCCAACCTTATGTAAAGGGTTTCAAAACTCAGACAAACAGTCTCTATAATGGTTGGAGGTTTGAGGACATCTATCTTGATAAGTAGAGCCTTCAAGTAAAAAAGATTGCCAAATCGATTATTTTAATATCGGTTTGGCAATCTTTTAAAATATGAGCTTCTCGATTAAATATAACGTTTTTAAAAGGGGATAGTGTTGTATAGCTATCTTATCCAAAGATTTCTCTTGATGTTTCTTACTCTACTAGGAATGTCTATTATCATCTTTGTTCTATTACGGTTAGTCCCAGGTAACATTGTTGATATCATGTTTGATTCCGCAGGTTTTGTTGATCCTGCTGAGAAGGCGACGATAGAAAAAGAATTAGGCCTCGATCTGCCAATTTATGAACAATATTATCATTGGATAGTTGGCTTGGTATCTTTTGATCTTGGTTTTTCTTATGTGTCCGAGATGCCAGCCGTAGATGAAATAGGGCCGCGTATTCCGATTACTGCAAAATTAGCCGCCCTTTCTTTATTTTTCTCTATATTATTCGGGCTACCCTTGGGCGTCATCAGCGCTGTTAAACAAAATACGGCATTAGATTATGCACTGCGGGTTGTGAGTTTGAGCGGTCTCTCGCTTCCTTCATTTTGGCTTGCTCTTTTGATTTTAATGGCTTGTGTATCGTATACCGGAGCGATCCCGATATATACCGAAACGCCTGAAACATTGTGGGATGAATTGCTTCTTTATCTCTTACCTTCCGCAGCCGTCGGTTTCCGCGCTTCAGCTTTAATAATGCGTTTAACTCGATCTTCAATGCTTGAAGTGATGCGACAGGATTATATCAGAACGGCTATGTCAAAGGGCGCCTCTGATAATGCAATAAATTATAAACATGCACTGCGAAATGCCGTTTTACCGGTTACTACTATTATTGGTATAGAGGCAGCATTTTTAATAGGTGGATTAATTATAACTGAGACTGTCTTTAACATTCCTGGTGTGGCTCACTTTTTGGTAGAGGCAATCCTAATGCGTGACTACCCGATAGTTCAAAGCCTAGTCATGTTTATCGCTATTATTGTTGTAGTTATAAATTTCTTAACTGATCTAGCGTATGCCGCATTAGATCCTCGCATAAAATATTCGGATTGAGGCTTTTAAATGTCGTCTTTTGAAAATAGTGAAGCAGCAGGAAGTAACAGGGTCAAAATTCGCTCAAATTGGTATAGATTCAAGCGATTGTGTCAACGTTACCCGCTTGGTGCCATAGGCTCCTTTATAGTTTTTATAGTCGTGTTTGCTGCAGTCTTTGCCGACTTTGTAGCACCCTATGACCCAACAACGACAAGCGCAAAAATGTCCTTATCGCCACCAAGTTCAGATATGCTATTTGGCGGTGATATGATGGGTAGAGATGTCCTTAGCCGGATTATCCATGGGGCCCGAATTTCTTTAGCCGTCGGAATAGGCTCAACGGTTTTAGGTGGTTTACTAGGCACCATCATCGGTTTGATGTGTGGATATTGGATGGGGTTATTTGATCTTCTGATTCAGCGCATTATTGATATGATGCAAGCATTGCCATTATTGGTGATGGCTTTAGTTATGGCGGCATCACTGGGGCCTTCCCTTGAAAATACCATTATAGCGATTTCGATACCGTTGGTTCCCCAGGTTGCGCGTGTAATTCGATCAAACGTACTATCTTTACGAGAATTACCTTTTGTGGAAGCTGCTCGTGCTGTTGGGATGAGTGACCTAAGAATTGTATTTCGGCATATACTTCCAAATACCCTGGCGCCTTTAATTGTTTTAGGCACAGCCCAGCTTGGCTCTGCCATCCTGACTGAAGCGTCGTTATCCTTTCTGGGCTTGGGGGTCCCTGAGCCGTATCCATCATGGGGAAGAATGCTTTCCGAATCCGCGGCTGAATATGTACGGGTTGCTCCGTGGTTGGTTATCTTTCCTGGAATAGCTATCAGCGCAGCTGTTTTCGGTGCTAATTTAATGGGCGATGCAGTTAGGGACTTTTTAGATCCACGGAACCAGGGCTAATAAGTTTAAAATAACTCTCTTGGGGTAGTTCGGAAAATAGCCTTGAGTTATCTCTATGCAGAATTTTTTCGAGGTACATCAATCAAAGATATACGGTTTAAGAGTTCTCTGAGCGAGTTCTCTTTGTTCGTGCCATTTTTGGGCTCCACCATAATAGGCGAGGCTTCCCGGTTCACCTTCCCCGTGACCGTTATAATATGAAATGCAGTCTCGCAGCGGCCTTGTATTTATATCAGCCTCTTTACAGTGTTCAGCGTAATCATTTTCGGCACTCGTCTCTACATCTACTTGTGTAGCACCTTTTTCCTTTAGCGTTTTGAGCATCCAGACTACGTAATCAGAGTGTGACTCAATTATTCTGGTGAAATTGAATTGTCCACCCCCCCCTTGTGGCCCAGAAATAATGAATAAGTTTGGGAACCCGTTACTATGAAGTCCTAGAAATGTTTTGGTGCCTTCATTTTCCCATTTTTGCTGCAAAGTTTTACCGTTTTTACCAGTTATCATATTAAATGTTGAAGTCGCCATCCACTGAAAACCGGTGGCGTAAATTAAAACATCCAAGGGATACTCTTTCTCATTATGAACCACGCCATTCTCATTAATTTCTGTCACACCCAATGGAGCTGTATCTATCAAGGTGACGTTTGGCTTATTGAATGTCGGCAGAAATTCGTCATGAAACGTAGGGCGCTTGCACCCATAGGGATAGTATGGCTTTAGGGCTGCGGCTGTCTCCGGGTCTTCTACAATAGCATCAACCCGCGCGCGTATCTGCTCCATAATGCGAAAGTTTGTATTGAGCTGTTTCTTAATGAGTTCTTTCTGGGAGAGCTTATTTGCGTGCTGCTTGCGCTCTTTTAAATAATCTACTTTTCCTGAAAGATACTCGTCATTACCTTTCAACGCTGTTCTTCCAGAAGATATTTTTGCAAGACGTTCACGTCTTGCAACAGCCCAACCGGGTTCGTTTTTCCATAGCTCTATCTCTTCTGGAGACGTTTCGCGTTGGTCGCGAACGTCGATCGATGATGGTGTTCGTTGAAACACAAATAGATTTTTTACGATTTTTGCTATTTCTGGAATGACTTGAACGGCCGTTGCCCCGGTTCCAATGATACCGACCCTTTTCCCGGTCAAATCTATATTGTAGTTCCAACGGGATGTGTGAAAAGCATCGCCAGAGAACTTCTTCATTCCTTTAATGCGTGCTAGTTTAGGGGTAGTTAGGATTCCGTTTGCCAGGATAACGTATCTGGCAAGCATGCTATCTCCGCGATCCGTTTTAACTATCCATCGTTCATTTGATTGATCCCAATCGGTTGACTCAACGGTTGTGTGAAACAAGCACTGTTTGTAAAACCCATATTTCTCGGCCAATTTCTGGCAGTACTCCATGATTTCAAAACCAGCCGCAAATTTCATTGTTGGGAAGTAACCCATCTCCTCTAAAAGTGGAAGATAGCTATATGACTCTACGTCGCATGCTATCCCTGGATATCTATTCCAGTACCAAGTTCCTCCAACGTCGCCGCCTTTTTCGCAAAACCGAACATCAGTAAAACCCTCTTTTTGCAGTTTTTGCCATAAAAGAAGGCCTGCAAATCCGGCCCCGACAATTAATATTTCACATTCGTCAGTAAGTGCTGGTCTTTCTATTGGGGGAGCAGAGTACACATCTTCCAGGTATTTGCTGAACTCTCCCTCTAATGCCATATAGTCAGCAGCACCGCGTCGTGCCTCTTTAAATTCTCTATATTTGGCCTGTTCGGTTGCATTGAAAACAGCCCCTGGAGGGGGAGGAGGCAGTGATGTTAATAAATCATCCTTGACTGGGGAATAGCCTTTTCCGGTGATTTTCTCATTAGCTTTAGCTGCCCGTGTGTTAAATGTTTTTTCCCCTGTCTCGGGATTAATCTGAATAGCTGAACTCATTAATGAAAACCTCAATAACTGCGGCGTTAAAATGTGTTATAACTTAGTTCAAAAACAACCAACGAACCTTCTTATCTATATAAAAGGATTTTCTTATAGGCAAAGGTCTATTACAAGAAGTATCACAACATGGGTACCTTTGACCAAAACAAGCTTTAAAGTCTTGACGTAGGAAAACACCTAGTAGTTGAAGTCCTACATACGACAACTCTCATTAATTGAAAGAAAGAACTCAAATGACAGACCAAATAAGTGCTTCCCATATTTTACTGATGCATTCAGAATCAGAGAGATCCTCTGCAACGCGAACTAAATCTGAAGCGGTTGATTTGATAAATAACATCAAAACCCGGGTCGATGCTGGGGATGATTTTAATGATCTAGCAAAAGAATATTCTGACTGTCCATCATCGAATGAGGGAGGCGAGCTAGGTTCTTTTGGCCGCGGGGCTATGGTTCCGGAGTTTGAAACAGCGGCGTTTGCTCTTGATGTTGACGGTACAAGTGACGTGGTTGAAACAGCATTTGGATTTCATTTGATTAAGCGAACGAGCTGATTTGTTCTAAGACATCAAAAATTAGTGAAATAATTCCTGTCTAAGGTAGAACCATAGATTTGATCACGTCGGCGTTATCGAGATTTTTTGTTTGTGTTTTAAATTGAAATTTTTATCATGAATAAAAAAGGGGTTTTTACTCGGGGGAGCAAGATATGCCAGATGGCCAGAGACAATCGGAAATTTTACAAAACGCTGCATTAAAAAATGTCGTTTGCACTAGTTGCGATGGCTTTTGTCCAGTCGCAGTTAAGGTGGATGAAGGGCAAGCTATTAAAGTTACTACCCGTGATCATCCATTACTGAAAGACGTGCTTTGTATGAAAGGTGCTTATGCGCCTAAATCGTTTGCGCATCCGAGTAGATTATTGAAGCCTTTAAAAAGAGTTGGAGCACGTGGGGATGGAAACTGGCAGGAAGTCTCATGGGATACGGCTATGGATGATATTGCTGACAGACTCAAGGCTGTCATAAGCAAATATGGACCGGAGGCGTTCGCGGTTGGTCAGAGTGGAGCCACTGGTTTATCAGATAGTGGCTTAGCTAGGAGATTCATGAATCATATAGGCTCACCAAATTGGATAAGTGGTGTCGCCTATTGCATGGGTAATACTGCTGCTGTTAACCGGTTAGTTTATGGCTGGTATCCTCGGACAGATATTTTAAATTCCAATTGTATAGTTTTATTCGGGCATGATCCCAGGCGCCATAGTTGGACAATGGAATACAAATCTATTCGAATGCGCCAGGCCAAAGGGGCCAAATTAATAGTATTGGATCCTAGGAAAAGTGAAAACGCTGAAGTCGCAGATGTATGGTTGCCTCTACGTGCTGGTACTGACGCGATAATGACATTCGGATGGTTGAACGTTATCATAGAAGAAGGACTTTATGATAAAGAATTTGTTCGTCATTGGACGGTCGGGTTCGATGAATTCGTCAAAAGAGCCAATGAATATCCACTTGATCGTGTGGCTGACGTTACGGGTGTCGACGCGGAACTTATTCAGAAAGCTGCCAGGATGTATGCAACGAGCAGCCCGTCGACCATACCGTGGTCACCAATAACAGATCAACAAGTCTCTAGTACGTCTGCCATCAGACTTCAGTGTATCCTGCGTGCTATTACGGGAAACCTTGATGTAAAGGGCGGCGATACCTTTGTGGGTTTTAGCCCAGCAGTGAGGTCGGATACCGAAATTGAAATGCACCATCTTTTATCGGAAGAGCAAAAATTAAAGCAATTAGGCAATAAGGAATTTCCAGTTTTCACGTATCGAGGAATGGAAGCATTGGGTGACGCGACCGAGAAGGTTTGGGGAACCAGATATGCCAACCTTGTTAGTGGTTCATATATGGCTAACCCAATGGCTGTTTTTAAGGCTATGGCCGATGGCGACCCGTATCCGGTGAAAGCTTTTTTTGCCATGGCAAATAATGCATTAATGGCCTATGCGAATACCGATAGAGTCTACAAGGCGCTGATGAACCAAGACCTGATAGTTTCATTTGAGCATGCGATGACGCCTACGGCTGAGATATCGGATTACGTGTTGCCTGGAGATTCGTGGTTAGAGCGTCCAAGTATGCAGGCGGGTATTAGTGATCAAGCCATGGAAGCGCCGGGGGAATGTAAAAACGTCGCTACATTTTGGCATATGCTCGCGGCGCGAATGGGCTTAGCGGAAGCGTTTCCTTGGAAAACACAGGAAGAATTGATCAACTATAGATTGGAGCCAAGTGGTGCAACTTGGAAGGAAGTTGTAAAATCCGGAAGAACACCAAATCTGCATCGTGGACAAGCACCTGATGATAATGAACGCAAATACCTGAAAACTGGTTTTGCAACGCCTTCCGGTAAGGTGGAATTATATTCAGAAACTCTAAAGGACCTTGGGTTTGACCCTTTGCCTTACTATCGAGAAGCAGCCGAGACAAACGAGAAATATCCTTTGCGCATGTTTATAGGATTGCCAGATGATGAATATTTTAGGACGGGAATGCGGCATGTGCCGGAGTTAAGGAAACGCGTCCCCGATCAAACTTTTTTTATGAGCCCCAACGACGCAGATAAACTCAGTATCGTTGATGGTCAATGGACGCGATTGACAACAAAAGTAGGCAGCGTTTTCGGTCGTGTGTTTGTGCGTTCGAGCATGCCTGATGGTTTGGTGCGGGTTCCACACGGTTGGTGGAAGCCGGAATCTAAAAAAGGATTGGATAATATGTCGGGGTTATGGGATTTTTGTGACGGTAGAATTACAACAGACGATGACCCGGAATTACTTGATTTGGAGCAGGGTATTCCTCACATGAAAGGGGTTCCATGTTCAGTCGAAAAAATATCCAATAAAGAGCTGGCTCGTCTAGAAAAAGAGTATGGACCTACCAATGAACTTCGGCGTGGTCCAGAGGGAAAAGTTCTTCGTTCGGATGCCAAACCAAATGATTTTATGTTCGATGAGTTTACCGGTGAAGGTGTTGAATTTGAAGCGGTAGAATTATCGCTATACGGTCGAAATACAATGTAAATAATTATGCGGTGGACCTAAACCGTAACGCTAATATACCTATCGGGTTACAGAAATTTGAGATATTTGGATTCTTTCTTGCCTGACAGCGTAAAATTGCGAATTCTATTGCCTGTTATATTCGTTCTGCTAGAGCCAATTTCTATCAAGGCGGATAATGCAAATAATAACCTGCCCTCCGATTTGATCGGCAAAGGCTGGCAGGAGGTTGTGTTTGAAGACAAAGTCTCTAACGGATATTCTTCGTGTGGCGAGGACTGTATCCGTGTAGTATCACAGTCTAGTGTTTCGATGGTTGGTCGGCGTGTTAAAAAAGCCCTCACGTCAACTTCCGTCTTGTCCTGGGACTGGAAAATTTTAAACCCAGTATCATTGTCAGATATTACTTTGAAAGGCAGTGATGACCGTGCTTTGGCATTATATATAACATTTCCTTATGATCCAGATACAGCTTCTTTGGGGGAAAGGATTTTACGTCCCATGGTTGAGTTGATTGAAGGAGAGAACGCTGCTGGTCGCATGCTATCTTATGTTTGGGCTGGGCATGGACGTCCAGGAGATTTGTATCGGAGTCCGTTCCACGGTGCAGCTAATGTTATGATTGTAAAACGTAATTCTTCAGACCCAGTAGGAAAATGGCTACATGAGAAAGTAAATATAGTCGAGGACTATGAAAGAGCTTTTGACTCAAAACCAAGAGAAATCTTGGAGTTATTAATTGGAGCGGACACTGACGATTTAATGAATTCGAGTGTTGGATTAGTAAGAAACCTGAATATATCCGCAGAGTAGTATGGGGTGTGTGCGTATAAATTGGTTTTTTTAAGCCTATCTATCAACTGTCATTGTTTTTATTATTTGTAGGCTCAGTTTTTTCTGGGTCCATATCCATAGCACCTAATGTTCGATCTCTATATGCATCCGGCACTTCCCGTCCTGTGTCTGTAAAAGCTCTACGTACGGCCTCTACATTGCGTCCCACAACTTCAACTCTATTTTCTTTGGTAAATTTATTTGAAGCGTAAAGACTATCCAATGAACCTTGAAAATGCGGCATCACATATCGTGCAAAAAGCTCATAACTTCTCATGGTCTGTTCCCTGTTTGCCCATTCATGAGCTCTGAACATTATACCACCAAATCCCCCGCCACTAAGTTCTAACAGGTTTTCAATACCTTTTATGGCTACGTCAGGATCCCCTACAAGTGTAGTACCCATCTTTACGCCTTCTCTTAGAGGGTCCTCCGATCTCCCAGGAGGCCTCCCAAGTGTATCGGCGAAATATGACAACGTTTCTCGTCTTTCTCCTGCCTGTACTTCTTTCAACGCTTGTTCGGTATCCTCGGCGATATGCGCTACAACGACAACCCGCCAATCTTTTCGGTTCATTTCTTCACCGTTCTCTTTAGCAGTCTCTTCTGCTATTTTCCATTGTCCTGCGAGCGCTTCAGGCCCGCCTGGTAAGCCAGCGCCGATTGATAATACGCCTAGCCCGTGTCTGCCCGCCGCCATCATCCCAAATGGAGTAATGGTGCTGGCAACCGCAATCGGAAAGCATGGGTCACTATAAGGAGCGAGGTGTAAGCGGGCATTCTTTAGTTCAAACCAATCAGTTTTTTTTGTGACCGGGTCTTCACATTTTAGAAGTTCTACAATAGTTGCAAGGGATTCAACCATTCTGTTTCTTTGCGTGACGGGGTCAATTGCAAGCATGTAAGCATCGGATGTTAGGGCCCCGGGCCCGCAACCAAGCATTATTCGTCCTCTTGTCATATGATCAAGTTGGACGAACCTTTGGGCCACCATAAATGGATTATGGTATGGCAAACTGGTTACGCCAGATCCTAATCGAATATAGCGTGTTCTCTCTGCTGCAGCTGCAATGAAAATTTCTGGCGCTGCGATTGTTTCCCAGCCTGCAGAATGATGTTCGCCGATCCACGCCTCATCATAGCCAAGATGATCAAGCCAATCGATAAGCTCCAAATCCCGCGCCATACCAAGTGTTGGGTTTTCCCCCAACCGATGGAAAGGGGCTAAAAAGATACCAAAGTTTAAACCACGCCTAGACATGCGATATTTCCCCCTACTTAAGAAAAAGCCCACGACATTTAGAAATCTTTGTTTAATAATAGAGTGTCGTTAGCGTAATAATCCAGAAGCAAATAATAGAAAGAAGAAATCTATGGCAAGTCATTCTACTGGTGATGGAGGAATACCAAAAAGAGGTGTGGAAAAAGATGGTTTAAAACGTGTTATGTCGCTTGGAGGTGCTTATGGCACCCGAAATTATACGGTAAAAGACCTTCGAGACTGTAAAGGAAAGCGTGTGCTGGTGGAGACTTTACCTTTCTCTCCTGAGGAGGCAATGGCCGCAGAGGAAGCAGGTATTGATACCATGAAGGTACGATTTGATCCAAATCAGCCAGAATTGGCAGCTAGCATTAGGAAAGCTGCACCCAACACATTCATGGCTTTTTCCGTTCCCTTAGTTGCGGCTGCAAGCGAAGTAGAAGCAGTTCGTCTTGGCTACGATGCTATGGCCATTGGGGCTGATGCTATTATGTGTCAATGGAGCCCAAAATTTGTTGCGGCAGCTGCGGACGCAGGTATTCCAATACAAGGACACGCCGGACTCGTACCTAGAAAAAGTACCTGGACTGGTGGATTGAGAGCAGTAGGTAAGACTTTAGATGAAGCTCTTTGGATTTATAATGAAATAAAGGCGCTTGAAGAGGCTGGAGCTTATGCTGTCGAAGTCGAGGTAATTCCCGAGCAATTACTTATTGAAATTAGCCAAAGAACCTCTTTGCTGACATCTTCTATCGGTGGCGGTAGGGGGGGAGATCTTCAATTTTTGTTTGCAGAAGATATTCTTGGCAATAATTCTCCTCCGTATCCAAGGCATTCTAAACAATATCGTAATATATTTAAGATGAAGCAGGAGATGCAAGCGGAACGAGTTGCTGGGTTCAAGGAATTTATAGAAGATGTCCAGACTGGTAGTTTTCCAGAGCAGAAACATATCATTCAGGCTCCCGAAGGATTGATAGATAAATTTTTGAGTGAGATTTGATTTGAGATTATTTTTTCGAGGTAAATAAATTCTGATTATCAAATTAGGAGACAACATGCGAATTACTGGATCTGAAATACTTCACTGTAATGCTGGTTGGCGCGATTTCAGTTTTCTTAAATTGATTACAGATGAAAATATAACTGGTATTGCTGAGTTTAATGAATGCTATGGAAGTCCTGGCTTGTCGGGGGTGATCAGGCGTTTGGTTGATCGAATAAAAGACATGGATGCGATTGCTCATGAACGCATTCATCAATATCTTTATGCTGCAACACGTCAAGCGCCCGGGGGCGTCAACCAACAAGCTATTGCTACGATTGAAAATGCTCTTCTCGATATAAAAGGTAAAGCCTTCAATGTTCCGGTTTATGACCTTTTGGGCGGAGCTATAAGACAGGAAATTCCAGTATACTGGAGCCATTGCGGGACATATCTCATACGCCCCGAAATTGCGGAGCTGTGCGGTGTTGAACCCCTACAAACCATTGATGATTTAATTAAGCTCGGACGGCGCGTGAGTGATGGCGGATACACGGGTCTGAAAACAAATATGATTACATTTGATCAAGATGGTAAAATAGGTAGGCATGCGCCAGGTTTTGCCGCTGCCCCAGGCTGGCCTGATCTTAACACGCCATCTGATCTCGTCGAACAATTGAGGAACCAGCTAATGGCTATGGCAGAGGGCGCGGGTCCTGAAGTTGGACTAAGACTGGATTTGAATTTTAATTGTAAGCCCGAAGGGTATAGGCAAATTACGAGTGGATTGGATGACCTCGAATTATCGTGGATTGAAATAGATCTATATGACCCGGTTGCATTAGCCTCAATTAGAGAGCGAATAGCTACGCCTATTGCTTCTTGCGAATCTTTATTCGGAGTTAGAGAGTTTAGACCATTCTTCGAAAATGCTTCAATGGATGTTGCCATTATCGATATACCTTGGAATGGCGCCTGGTTAGGTCTGAAGATAGCAGCGATGGCGGAAGCTTATGAGATTAATTGTGCCCCACATAATTTCTATGGACACTTATCCAGCCTAATGAGCGCTCATTTTTGCACTGCTCTCCCAAATTTTCGTGTTATGGAAATAGATATAGACGACGTCCCCTGGAAGGATGACATCTTATCCTGGAAACCAGAGATAAAGTCTGGATGTGTACAAATTCCCCCGGGGCCTGGATGGGGAGCACAACTTAATGAAGATGTGATAGCGGCCCATCCGCCAAAATTTGTGGTTGATTAGATTTATACGAACTACGCGTATACGGTATTTACCTGAGGCTAGAAGGAGCGAGGTCGCCTAAAGATCCAATATGAGCTATTTTTTTACCCCCTCGGGTTTTATTGGTGTTGGGGACAGGGGTATCAAATTCATAATTTGGGTCTAGTTGCTGGCGGCGTTTGATCTCTAGCATTTCTTTCCATGCGCCAAAAAAAGTCCTTACTTTTGGCATGTCATCAGCAACGGCTTTATGCAGCTTCTTAAGATTATAACAAGGTACTCCAGCAAACATATGGTGTTCTAAGTGCCAGTTCATTCGCCAATATAAAAACTCTGAAATTGGATCTAACGTAATTGAACGTACGCATTTTCGAAAATCTGCAACATCGCTGCGTAATCCACAATGCATGGGTAACCCTACGAAGTGTTTCAGCCAGTTAGCCGTGAATTGTTGGGTTGATAATACCAGTGGAAGAGCCCAAATTTCAGAGTAGATAGCCAATAGTAAAACACACGCGTGAAAAAGGATTATTAATCGCGCCCATTTTATTGCATGAGGGCGCTCCTTTTGGTGGGCGGTGTACAGCGCATTGCTCCATTCTTCACTTATTACCGATGCGCCTTTACTTCCAAACGCAGTTTGAAAAGTACCTCTAATAATTGGAATTATACCGCTGGTAACGGGTCCACCGGTAATATTTAATGTGAAGATTTGAAGCAAATAAAGCGGCTTCCCCATTAATATTTCAAGTGGGAGAACAACTTCTCTGTCTCCCTCGGGATGCAGCGTATATCTATGATGATATGTATGGCTCATTGCATATTCATGGTGATTATGCCAACTGATGATGCTGTATATACGCAAGAATAGTCTGTTTAGCGCCTTGGTTTTGAAAACGGTTCCATGTCCCAATTCGTGCGCGGCGATACCTTTGAAAAATGAAGCTGATGTGCCATGAAGGAAAAGGAATGCCAAAAATTCTAGCCATAATTTCTCTGCCGCAAAATAGAGGGTTAACCCTCCTGTAATAAGAAAAATAAAAAGATGCCCGCCTGCTTGAATAAAACCTTGAGAGTCACTTGGTTGCATTAGTTCTCTGAATGTCTTGGGATCTATTGGGCATCGATACCAATTTATCCGAAGATTTTTTCGAACTTCTGTCAGTGGGGAATAGATGTTATTCAAAGTATCTCCTCACATTCATCATCTTGCAGCTTGTATTGACTTTTCTACTGGCTTGTTTTTAATATCTCTTTCATAATAATCTGCTAATTAACAAGATACTATCTTAAGTTGGTACGCATAAGCAAAAAGCCCGTTTGACCTTCCTGTTTTAAATAAAAAGAATAAGGTGGAGACGTTGGGTGTTAGGAGGTGTTGTGATGTCTGTAAACATAGAGACGATTGAAGATATCTATTCCAGAGACGGCTTTGTTTTCCCAATAAATGCAGTCAGTGAGAACGAAGCAAAGAAAATACGAGCAGACCTTGAAAAGGCAGAGGATGAAACCGCAGATAATCCCGAAAAACTTGCTTTGATACGATCGTATCCCGATAGACTTATTCCGTCTTTCGATCAATTGATTCGCAATGAAAATCTTATTAAAGCTGTAGAGCCAATATTAGGACCTGATTTATTGGTTTGGAGTGGCGGTTTATTTATTAAGGAAGCAAATACTCCGCATGTTGTAAGTTGGCATCAGGATCTTACATATTGGGGACTCGATGATGCCGAGGAAGTTACTGCCTGGGTTGCTCTTTGTCCGTCTAATTTGCAAAGTGGTTGCATGCGGTTTGTTCCAGGTAGCCATAAAGATCAACTGGTCCCTCATAATGACACATTTGATGAGAATAATCTTTTGACGCGTGGTCAGGAGATCGCCGTGGATGTAGACGATAGCGATGGTGTGGACGTGATATTAGAGACAGGACAAGCGTCATTGCATCATGGACATCTATTTCACGCATCAGGACCCAATACCACGTCAGATAGACGTATTGGGGTAGCTATTAGATATATCAAACCGTCTATGAAGCAGAGAAACGGATCGGGCACCCTTGTTTCATTGGTTGCAGGAAAAGACGATTATAAAAACTTTACATCGGTGGGGTCGCCGGAAGGATGGTTAATGGACGCAGATTTCGAGCGCTGTGCTGCTGACTCTGAACTAAAACGCTCTATTTTATTTGAAGGTGCGGAAAGTGATGAAGGACAGCGATACAGAAAATCATAATTTAATAATTAGTGTCTCTCGCAGATAAGATCGTAAACACCGATTGCCATATCAGGAAACTGCTTATGAAATTGTTCAGCTAGGTTCATAGCCGGCTCTTTTCGTAAAGTTTCAATAAAGAGACACGATGAAATTTTTTTATCGCGCCCTCTAATGCTCTCCTCGGCCATGGCACCCGTATCGAATGTTGTATTAGCTATCCAGTGTTCCACTCGAGCTATTCCCGAAGGATTTTTGTCATTTTCAATATTATTTAATATTGGTTCTTTTGTCTGATTATCAGAGATTTGTATGGTTAACGCAGTTGAGCCAAACACTTCCCCGGATATGATATGTCTATCACAAACGGTTCTACTCGCATTCACAAATGCATTACTCATAATATCTCGCGTCCATGGAGTGGGATTTGAGAGCCGTTCCATGTAATATTCAGAGGTTAGAGTGTCTGGAAATGCGACCTCGTACCAGGTGAAAAACTTTGGTGAGTCAACTAGATTTTCATAGCGACGACCTCGGATAAATCCAGGAACACCTAAACGTTCAGGTAAATGTTCGTTCTGATACCAGTTTTCATAATTAGTTTCCTCACCTTTTGCACAATCATTCCAGATGGCGAGGACGCCTTTACCACTCATATCCACCCCCAAGATTCTAAATATAATTACTGATGCTCTCAAGTTTCACTTGCCAGAGAAAGTGTGTATCACTGGACCATAAAATTCATCAGCCTTGTGTTTAGTAGACTAGTGGGTTGCCCAAATTAAGATCCTGTCAGACAATTATATTCGTGAGGGAATTAATAGCTAATAAATTGATTTGATCTGCCTGGGGAGTGCTTAATAATGCCGATCCATATGGAACAACTTGGTCCTGGTTTTGCTGCCAGCATCGACGGATTAGACCTTCGCCATCCTTTATCG
>QBVV01000048.1 GCA_003284265.1 SAR116 cluster bacterium AG-313-A07 | reverse complement strand
AGGCGAGGTGACTATCGCCGTTCCAGAAGCGTTTCCACCGTTTGGATCTGTCGGAAAAAGTGGAAAGCACGAGGGCTATGATGTCGATGTAGCTAAACTTATAGCCAAAGACCTAGGAGTAAAATTAAAACTAGTTCCAGTTGTGTCAAAGCAACGAATACCTTTTTTGGAAACAGACAAAGTCGATCTAGTTATCTCTACGATGGGAGCAAACCCCAAAAGAGCAAAGTCAATAAATTTCTCTAGTGCATACGCACCATTCTTTTCTGGTGCTTTTGCCTCTTCTAAAATAAAGATTAAATCCTATGACGATTTAGATGGTATGACCATTGGAGTGACTGGCGGCACCTTAGAAGATCTAGAATTAACAGAGAAGGCACCCAAAGGCGCCAATATTGTACGATTTGGAGATAACGCAGCGACATTAAGCGCTATTAAATCGGGCCAAGTGCAGGTTCTAGTCGCCGGTAATACAGCTGCTGCTTCGCTTACCGATGCAGATCCATCCTTTGATTTGAAAACTAAGTTTATTATAAAAGAGAGCCCTTGCTTTATTGGAATTAAAAAAGGAAATGAAGACCTTCTTCGATGGGTAAATGTTTTCATACTTCATAAAAAGCTTGGTGGAGCTCTAAATAAGATATCAAACAAGTGGTTGGGCCAAGACTTGCCTCCATTGCCGTCTCTTTAACTGAATAAAACAAGGCCTAGAATGTGACTATCTAGGCCTTGTAAATTTTTAAAAGTTATTGGGAAGAGACCTTGAAGTTATTGAACCGGCCACAATGATTTAATAAATCTCTAATCGATCATTAATTACATCTTGGACCAACAAAACAAACCCTTTTGAGATTTTAATAAAATGTTTGAGCTTCGGTTTTTCGAGATCTACAGATCAGAAGAATACATATATCTTTTGCTGGAAGGTATATTAACATCCTCCGCGCTTACAATTGCAGCAGGACTAATAGGCTTTATTTTTGCTTTTTGCCTTGCCGCAATGCGTTATTGGAAGGTTCCTTTATGCGGCTTACTTGCTGCCTGTTATATCGATTTTATAAGAAACACGCCATTAATCGTTCAGTTATTCTTCTTCACTTTTGGTTTGCCTGCCTTGATAGGATATATTTGGCCATTTTGGGCCCATGCTCTTTTGGCACTTTCTGTAAATTTCTCAGGTTATTTCGCTGAGATACTTCGAAGTGGGTACGCTTCGACTGAAAAAGGTCAATTAGAAGCAGCGGCTGCTCTTAATTTAAATAGGCTGACTACTTTCTTAAAGATTATCCTACCTCAAACGATAATTAAAATGTTCCCATCACTCTCTAGCCAATTTATTTTTATTTTTCTAACAACGGGAGTCATTTCGGAAATCGGCGTAACTGACCTCACTCACGCTGGAATTTTTATTGACAGTCGAACTTTTAGGTCCTTCGAAGTCTTTATAACTTTGTCGATAATTTATGTAATGCTGGCCATAACTTTTAAAGCAATTTTAGAAATTATTTTCAAAAGTTCTTTAGGAAAACGAAACTAGATGGAAGTTATATCTGTATTATTTGGTCAACCTTACGGGGTCATTATTGGTCAACTGATAATGGCCTGCAAATATACTATTTACCTCTCCTTAATAGCTTTTATAGGGGGTAGTTTGTTTGGAGGATTTATTACTTTTCTCCGGATTATTCCAAATAAATTCCTTAACTTTATTGGTTACGGTTATACATGGCTCTTTCAGTCTTTACCGTTGCTAATGCTTCTTTTTATACTAGGTTTAGGCGCACCCCAAATACTTGGACTTAACATTGATCCTTGGGTGGCCGCCACCATGGCTTTAGTTATTTTCACATCTGCATACTTGGCAGAAGTATGGCGGGGTGCTATCACGGCCATACCTCAGAGCCAATGGGAGGCATCTAGGGCTCTCAATCTAAGCTTCATCCAAACAATGCGATTAATCATACTGCCGCAGGCCGTGAAATACAGTGTTGCCCCAACGATAAGTTTTTTAATTCAAATTATTAAAGGTACATCTCTTTGTTATATAATTGGCTTCCAAGACCTAATGCTTATTGGCAAACGATGGGCTAATTCACCAGTACCTGGATCGGAGCCATATATAATTTTTCCTGCTATGGCTGTGTTATACTTTTTTATGTGCTACCCATTAGCCCTTCTCGCCAAATATATCGAACACAAAACATTGCTTAAGACCTCGTAAGTGGCCTAGGTGGAATAATAATGACAAGCTCAACATTGCCCAATATTTCAGAAATGATCTGTCGGTTAGCCCAATTAAGCGAGTTATCAAATGGCATCACCCGCCAATTTCTTTCGTCGGAACACAGAGAAGCAAACGCATTAGTCTGCAGGTGGATGGAGATGGCTGGTATGAGAGCCCACCAAGATGCAATTGGCAATATTATAGGACGCTATGAAGGTTTGGAGACAGATCTTCCGGCAGTGATGATTGGCTCCCACTTAGATACTGTTGTTAATGCTGGGAAGTTTGATGGAATTTTAGGCGTAGTCGTAGCCATTCACTGTATAAGTGCGCTTTACAAAGAGAAAAAACGTTATCGTTTTCCCATTGAAGTTATCGGGTTTGCAGACGAGGAAGGAACGCGCTTTCAATCAACGTACCTTGGTAGCAAGGCGGTAGCCGGGACTTTCGATTTTACATCACTGGGCAGAAGGGACGTGAATGGAACCTCAATGCAGGATGCCCTACTTTCATTTGGCCTAGAGCCTGATAAAATAAAAAATGCAGCGAGAAAACCTAAAGATATTAGTGCGTATATAGAAATTCACATTGAACAAGGTCCGGTTTTAGAGGAACAAGGTATTCCCGCCGGGATAGTGACTGAAATAACAGGCGCAGTCCGTTTTCAAGTCACTGTAACTGGAACAGCGGGCCATGCCGGAACGGTGCCAATTCATTTAAGAAATGACGCTTTAGTATCTGCCTGTGAATGCGTTCTGATGGTTGAAGAAATTGCACGCAAACATCCGAAAACAGTTGGAACTGTTGGCCAAATTACTGTGACCGCTGGCGCATCTAATGTTATACCCGGTGAAACCGTCTTTACTATCGATTTGAGAGCTGCCGACAACGAAATTCGTCACAAAGTTGAGCACGAATTGATTTCGGAAATGCAACGTTTGTGTCAAAAACGCCAAACAAAGATATCGCTTAAAAAAGTGCATGAAGCCCCCAGCGTAACATGCTCACCACGTATTATAAACCAACTTCAGAATGCTTTTACAAAAAGCAAACATAAACCCTACTGTCTGCCAAGTGGCGCAGGCCACGATGCTGCCGCGATGGCTGATTTAACAGATGTCGGTATGATCTTCATTCGATGCAAAGAGGGGGTCAGCCATAATCCAGCAGAGTCTGTGAGCGAACCAGACATTCAATCAGGACTGGATATTTTATTAGAATTCTTGAACGCTTACGATTGAGTGAAAGTCATTACTTTATTTAGCGCCTGTCGCTGACTTAGGGAGCGACAAACTGAATATCTTTTGCTCCAGACCATAGAGTGCCTCGCCCCAACTCCGCGAGCACATCAAGATTATCCTCGATTGTTAAAAAATGGTTTCCAGCGAGCTGACCCGCTTTACTCGCAAAACATGTTGGTCCATAAGCTATTAGGATTTCGGTCTCACTAATTCCTCCTGGAAAAAGTATAATCTGGCCCGGCGCTGGATAACTTGTTGCATCCTCATAACCTACTCCAAATTGGAGGTCACCGAGAGGAATCCATACTGCTTCACCACTCCATCTTACATGAATTATTTTACTAACAAATGGTAATGCAGACCTGAACGCCTTGCAGGTGTCGGGAGATTTTTCCGATTCAAACCTGGCCCTAAACTCATTCTCCCCTATTATTATCCGTAAATCAGACATGTAATCCACCATTCCGTCATCATTAAGCTACTGAAACAATTCTTTAAGTTTTATAAATAATTATCCTTTATAAAAGAGTAATTAAAAAGAAAACTACCCACTGATTACCTTACACTAAAATGATCTTACTCTTGTGATAGCGTGTTTGGAATATTCAATTTTCAATTTATTAAAATACAAATCGCTGTATTTTTTCTCCGTAAGCGTGTTTGAGTTTTAAATATAAACCTACTGATTAATTTTTACGCAGTTTATTAATCTTGGTTATTTTGTTAGGTAACTAGGGTTACGTTTTATTTTCTATTTTAACGTCAAAAAGGAAACGCAAATGTCAATATTACGTCATTAAACGCGATCATAAAAAATTGATAAATAAAACTATATTGCTATTTGCTAACCGTTCGAGACAGTTTAAACCATTACATGTGATTGCATTACCAACTTGCATTTAGAACTACTCACAGCTGGAAATATTTAAACATGCGTCAAATGACATTCGTTGCCTTTCTACAAGCCCAAAACTGCACTAATTTAGCAAGTTCCTGGCGCCATCCTGAATCGAGAATGGATACATGGTCACCCGCCTATTACCGACATCTTGGGCAAATTCTGGAGAGAGGAAAATTTCATCTCGGTTTTTTTGATGATCGCCTCTCAATGCCAGATATGTATGGCCGCGATCATCATCATACTGTGCAGAATGGGATTCGGTGTATCAAAATGGATCCAGTAACAACTCTCACGGTGATGGGAATGGCAACGTCACAGCTTGGCCTTGGCGCAACTTATTCAACTACTTACTATGAGCCATTTCATGTGGCTCGTGTATTCCAGACCCTCGATTTAATGAGTGAAGGTAGAGCGGCCTGGAACGTTGTTACCTCATTGAATGATGGTGAGGCGCAGAACATGGGTCAAGACAAAGTCGGTGAGCATGATTTAAGATACGACCGAGCCGATGAGTTTATGGAAGTTGTCCATGGACATTGGGACGCCTGGGAAGAAGACTCAATTGTCCAAGATAAATCAACTGGCTACTTCGCACACCCAGAAAAAGTTCACCGACTTGACCATAAGGGGAATTTCTTCAAGTCGCGAGGACCATTTACTGTGCCTCGTTCGCCACAAGGACATCCTATGATCATTCAAGCAGGACAAAGTGGTCGTGGTAAGCAGTTTGGAGCACGTTGGGGAGAACTCATCTTCCTCAACTACCCAAATATCGATATAGCCAAAAAAGAATATGCTGATTTTAAAAGCGATGTAGCAAAAAATGGAAGAAACCCAGATCATGTAAAAATAACACCCGCAATTTATACAGTTGCAGCGGCAACAAAATCTGAAGCCGAGGATCGATACGCACTCATAGAAAAACTCCCAACCGAAGGAGATGCCTTGTCGTTGCTCTCTGAAGCATTGAATTTTGATTTTTCAACAAAAGAAATTGACGAACCTTTCACTCAAGAAGAACTTGATAGCATCCAAGGTTTGCACGCTATTCGTGATAGAGTGATTCAACTAAGTAACACGCCCAACCCTACTGTCAGAGATTTTATAAAACATAGCCAGAGAGGTCGTCCCCGAGATCCCATAGTTGGAGGACCTAAGGAAGTCGCTGATAAATTGGAGGAATGGTTCGTGGAACGTGCCTGTGATGGGTTTGTATTTGCAGCTAGTTATGTGCCAGGGTCTTACGAAGACATTGTTAATCATGTTGTGCCTGAATTACAGAAACGAGGCCTGTACCATAAGGACTATGCTGGGAACACCCTGCGCGAAAACGTTGGCGTACCAGTACCACCAGTCCGAGACTGGCATAGCCAAGACTAATACCCAATTGAGGATACAGAAGCCAACTCATGCTGGACCAGACGGGCTATATAAATGTTTATAAATAAAATTTAGTCCCCTTATGATCCCGGAACAAACCGGTTTGGTTCTGGAAAATGCGGGGGTAAGGACCGTTGCAAAACGCGAGCGATGTCGATGACACAGGTATTGTCGGGTTTTGGGTAACGAAGGCCGGAGGTCAAATAGGCTTTAATGCCCGGTTGGCTCAGAACGGTTTCGTTCAAAGCCTTTAGTAAGGGGGTGGGCCCAAGAATATCGGGTATCCATTCAAGATATGAACTTAAGGCTTCCGCCAAAATAACATCGGCGAATGACAGTCGATTCCCAGCACAAAAACCAGTGCCATTTTCCTTAAGGCGCGCTTCAAAGCAGGGCGCAAACTTGTCGAAAGTAGCCTGCTGTTCACTGATGGCAATCTCATCCGTCGGCTGAAAAACAGCTTTTAGACTTGTTTCTGAAAAATCAGAAACAGCACCGGCAATTAAGTCGCACCAAAGCGCTTCATTGTCCGTGTCGCCATATAACCCGCCACGACGAGCGAGGTACCGAATCATTGCGGAGGACTGACTGAGATTGAGACCGTCAATCTCAAGCAACGGCATTTGATCAAAGGGAAGCTTCCCTGTAGCCCGCAAAGCAGCCAGTTTTTCAGCCGTATCAATCAAAATGTTTTCGAATGGGATTTGGTTAACCGCCAGCATCCATCGAGTCGTTTCCGCACGTCCGCGGCTCCGGGTGTAATACAGTTTGGTCATAGTAATTTCCTTCATTTTGTTTCTAGAGTGTCCTAATCGGTATCCGCAAAGGAAGAAATAAGAAATGGACGATATATCAAATAATCCTCCAAAAAAAACCCTAACGCATCAAGACGCACGATCTTCGCCACGCTCATTTAATTTTTCCAGGTTCGCTGGGCACAGTCACAAACCCCTGATTTCATTATTGGTTAATCCTAATTCTGCTCTTTCTTAGCACACCGAAATCCAATATATACTGCAGCCATATCTCTTGGTTTCGATGCTTGATAGCTGGCTTTCATTTGAGTTGCCCCGTACCACCAGGAGCCCCCGCGTGTGCCCTTTTCTTGCACACCATCTGTCTCCACCCATTCCCAAACATTGGCTCCCATATCATAGAGCCCGTTTACACCAGGAACTGTAGATTGAACTTCAACATGCCCATTTCCACGCATCAGTACATCTGAGTAATCAGCCGTTACAATAGGCCCGCAATCGCTCAAACAATTAGCGCCAATCGGAGTCTCACCCGTTGGATATTTATAGGTCCTACCTTGTATAAAACCTTTTGGGGGATTTGCTCGCCTTTCAGTATACGCGGCCTCCAGCCATTCCAACTCTGTTGGTAAACGCTTCCCACGCCAATTACAATAAGCCTTAGCTTCGTCAAAAGTTACGTGAACGGCTGGTTCCTTATTGTGACTTGGTCGTCCATAAGGAGTTCTCCAAGTCCAGTTTCGTTTCCGTTTCCATCCCGCAGCATAGACCAGACCACCTCCATTTTTTTCAGCCTTTGTCACGAAGCTTTTACTTTTGGCAAAATCTTTAAATTTCTCAATACTCACTTCTGTTTTATCTATTGCAAAAACACCGATCACTTGCATTTCATCAGAACTCTCAGCTTCTGAGTTCGTCCCAATTAAAAATAAGCTTATCAGGCATGGCATTAAAACCAGCATTCCAAACACGCGCTTGGCGATACTCGTCCTCACTTGGTTCACGGGCTGCACCTTTTCATAGTTTTTAATTAGTTTTCTTAAAAATTCCTTTTATGTGTATCACGCACATCGACGGCTTTTGTAAAAAAATCAGTCCCTGTATACATATTCCTATACTTTGGAATTATTTCGAAAACCCATGGAGACTTTATGAGAGCGATGCCCCCCTATATTTGCCGACCAGCATTATCTGTTTTACCCTCATGATGCTTCCCCAGGTGCCAGCAACAGCACGGACCATACAGATAAGCCAACCACAGCCAAAAGACAGGCGGCCATAACAAGATTTATCAGCCGCTGTGTGCGGGCTGGTAGGTTCAGCGAATTCAGTTTTACTCCCACGTAAAGCCAGACCAGATGCGTGGGCAACCAGACGATATTAAAAATGATCAGCTTTAAGGCTGTTTCAATAGCAAAACTATCTGGATAAAAACCAAAACTGGTGAACAGAGTGGTATTCACCGCATAAGCTTTGGGGTTGATTAACGCCAGCATCAACCCTGAAACAAACCCCGGCGCAACCGTATGAATAAAAGCAATTTTTGTCCCGGCCAACGCTATCTGCAGAGCCAGATACCCCAAATAACCAGCAGATGCGAATAACAAAATGGTGCGTACCAGCGGTTCTGCCAGAATAATCGCAGCCAGACCTGAAATCACCGCCAAGCCACCTAAATTTGTACCGGCCCATAAGCCTGCTATATAGAATAAACCCTGCCGCCAACCAAAAGCTGCGCCCACCCCTGCTGTCGAGAGTACCCCCGGCCCCGGCGTGACGACCAACAAAAAAACAGCCAGTACAAACGCAATCATACTTTCGAACGCCCTTGATAAAATGAAAACAAATATGACAATACTTACACCACGACCGATTTATTGCGGGAAGCACACCGTTAAAGATGGTATCCGTAATGTCTTCTTGGATCGATAAACTAAATGCCCCCTTCCCTTTCTATAAATTTAACAATTTGTTCTACACCGATACCCTTCTGCAGATTGCTAAACACAAATGGCTTTTGTCCTCTCTGTTTTTTGGTGTCGCTTTCCATAATTCCAAGATCCGCTCCAACCAAAGGCGCCAGATCTATTTTGTTTATAATCAAGAGGTCTGACTTCGTGATACCGGGACCACCTTTTCTAGGAATTTTTTCTCCTGCTGAAACATCAATAACATAGAGAGTGAGATCCGCTAGCTCTGGACTAAAAGTCGCGGCTAGATTGTCCCCCCCTGACTCCACTAAACATAAATTTGCCAAAGGAAATTGACTGTTCATCGTCTCTATAGCCGCTAAATTTATAGAGGCATCTTCTCGAATTGCTGTATGCGGACACCCTCCAGTTTCTACACCCATTATTCGTTCAGCTGGAAGCGCACCAGTTCTTGTTAAAATTTCCTGGTCTTCACGCGTATATATATCATTCGTAATTACTACTATGTCATGAGTTTCCCTCATAACTTTGCAAAGGCACTCTAATAGTTTTGTTTTTCCGGATCCAACGGGTCCACCAACTCCAACTCTCAACGGTCCATTTGATATCGGGTGTTCAATCATGATCTAAAAAGCCTCGTTGTTTGGGTTTCATGTTTAATAGACATCAGGTCTATCATTAAAGTAGCTGTTCCTAGGTTATCGATTGAAGACACAATCGATTGATTAGCAGATTTAAAAACCGAGCTTTGTAACTCTGTAATAATAACTTGACCATCCGTTTGACCAATCAGCCCTAGCCGGATACCCGCTGACACACCGTTCATTACAAAAGCCTGCAGATAGGCCAATAATGAAGCGAGAACAGGAACGTCATGTTTTGCTGCAGCGATTGCCACTGCCGCTGGGTAAACTATTGTATTTTTCGGTAATTGTTTTTGAATACTTATGAAATCACTATGTGGCCATGCTGTCTTAATAATACGCCAAAAAGCGTTTCCCTGAACAATCGACTCATCGGTGAGTTCCTTTGCGACGTTCAGCGTTAACGCTAAACTTGACACGTCTTTAAGTGCATTATAATCCCCACGGATAGTGGCTTCATACATTTCTTTTAATATAATCGCATCATTATTTGGAGAACCAAAAAAAAGTGCTCCTCTCAGCCACTCCGCCAAAGAGCTTTTATCATCAACAATTCCATTATCGATAGCCGCCTCTAATCCATGGCTATAGGCAAACCCGCCTACAGGAAAACCCGGTGAGAACCAAGCCATTAAAGTTGTCAGATGGTTATTATTTATGTTCATGGCCGTTCTTAGAATATTCTGATTTAGCTTCGAGGTGATTATGTTCAGAGTAAGCACCGCCTTCTGGTTGAAAAGGTTCAGATATTTCTTCAACCATAGCACCTAATCTTTCCAGCATCACTTTTAAAACATGGTCCGGCTTAATGATTATAGCCTCATCTCTAATGTCAGCCGCCACATGGCGATTTCCTAAATGCCAGGCAAGCCGAACGAATAAACCCCTATCTTTTGTTGAGATTTTCAAAACTGGCTCCGGTGCAGCGATAACTTTTATCCATTGGCCATTCTCCATCAATAAGCCGTCACCTCCCCTCATCGCAACAGCCTTATTTAAATCCAATAATACTTCCTCACCATTATCTAGATCTAAACGCAACCGTCTTCGATGGCGAGCTTCGTATTCCAAAGTTATCGACGCATAGGCTTTATGTTCTGGCCATAACCCATGAACATTATGTTGAATTACTCTTAGCATCAGAAAAGAAAATACCTTTGTGCCATTGGAAGACTTTCAGCAGGCTCACACGTTAATAGTCGGCCGTCAGCTCTCACTTCATAAGTTTCAGGATCAACTTCCATAGTCGGGAGTAAATTATTCAGTTTCATGGAACTTTTTGAAATATTTCCTCGAGTGTTTTCTACCGGTGCTGTGCTTTTTGATATCCCAAGCTTTTCACCAATGCCATCGTCGTGAGCAGCCCCACTCACAAAAGTCATCGCTGAGGAAGTAACAGCCCGCCCAAACGATCCAAACATTGGCCTAAAATGTGTCGGTTGAGGGGTTGGAATAGAAGCATTGGGATCTCCCATTACTCCACCCGCTATTGTCCCACCCACTAAAACCATATCCGGCTTTATACCAAAAAATGCTGGTGACCAAACAACTAGATCCCCTCTTTTTCCAACTTCAACGGAACCCACATATTTTGATACACCCTGCGCAATTGCAGGATTAATCGTATATTTAGCAATATACCTTTTTGCTCTTTCATTATCGTTATCCGATGTATCCCCTTGCAAGCTTCCAAACTGCCTTTTCATTTTGTCAGCTGTTTGCCATGTTCTTATAATAACCTCCCCAACCCTGCCCATAGCTTGGCTATCTGATGCCATTATTGAAAACGCCCCCAGGTCGTGAAGAATATCCTCAGCCGCGATAGTTTCTTTTCGAATGCGACTTTCTGCAAAAGCAACATCCTCTGGGATTTTAGGATCAAGATGATGACAAACCATTAACATATCTAAATGCTCATCTAGTGTATTAACCGTGAAGGGCCGTGTTGGATTTGTGGATGACGGTAAAACGTTGTTTTCACCACATACTTTTATGATATCTGGCGCATGTCCGCCCCCTGCTCCTTCCGTATGGAAAGCATGAATAGTTCGGCCTTTGAAAGCCTTAATACTATCCTCGACAAATCCCGACTCGTTCAGGGTATCGGTATGAATCATCACCTGGACATCCATCTGATCTGCAACGGTAAGGCAATTATTTATCGCTGCGGGTGTGGTTCCCCAATCTTCGTGAAGTTTTAAACCGCATGCACCTCCCTGAATTTGCTCAACCAACGGGAGGGCTGCGGAAGCGTTTCCTTTTCCAAAAAAACCAATATTCATTGGCCAAGCATCGGCAGCTTGGATCATTTTAGAAATGTGCCAAGATCCGGGAGTACATGTCGTTGCATTGGTGCCTGTGGCTGGCCCCGTTCCACCACCCATTAACGTCGTGATACCAGCAGCTAAAGCTTCCTCAATCTGCTGTGGGCAAATGAAATGAATATGAACATCCAGACCTCCAGCTGTGATTATTTTTCCTTCTCCTGCGATCACCTCGGTACCAGGACCAATAATTATATCAACTCCAGACATGATATCTGGATTTCCCGCTTTACCGATACCGGCGATATTGCCATTTTTTAAACCAATATCGGCTTTAATAATACCAGACCAGTCTAGGATTAAAGCATTAGTAATTACTGTATCAACTGCCCCATCTTGCCGAGATACCTGACTCTGCCCCATTCCATCTCTTATAACTTTACCTCCACCAAACTTAACTTCCTCGCCATAATTTGTGTAATCCTTTTCTACTTCTATAAATAGTTCAGTATCAGCAAGACGAACCTTGTCTCCTAAAGTTGGGCCAAACATCCCCGCGTAGGATGCCCTTGTAATTTTCTGCTTTCTATTAGATATAAAACCAGCTTGTTTGAGCGAATTTACTTGCCCCATTTTATTACCGTTAAACCCCAGGATAGTTCTCGTGCCACGAAAGGGTACCAAAACTACTTCTCTAGTCTGTCCTGGTTCGAATCGTATAGCAGAACCAGCTGGTATATCTAAACGACATCCAACAGCACCTTCTCTATCAAATTTCAATGCTGCATTAGTTTCAGCGAAGTGATAATGGCTTCCGACTTGTATTGGGCGATCTCCGCTATTAGCCACATTCATGACCAATCTTTCGCAATCTTTATTAAGTTCTAGTTCGCCAGCTACTGTGATTATTTCTCCCGGTTTCATTTCACTCTCCTATCTTATCGGCGCGTGGACTGTGACTAATTTGGTGCCATCAGGGAACGTCGCTTCAACCTGAACATCATCAAGCATATCTGCTATGCCCGCCATCACCTGAGATCTACTAATTATATTTGCTCCTTCTTCCATCAGATCAGCAACTGTTTTTCCATCTCGAGCACCTTCCACTACAAAATCAGTGATAAGTGCCACTGCTTCTGGATAATTTAATAGAACACCTCTTTCCAAGCGCCGACGCGCTACGTTAGCCGCCATCGATATAAATAATTTATCCTTTTCACGGGGGGTAAGGTTCATCTTTTAAATCCCTTTTCTATAAATAGTCCCATCAGACTATGTGTGCCAATCAAAGTTAAATTGTCCAAATTGACGGTAGAATATTCGGACGTCCCAAAGCATGACCTCTTATATTACTCCAAACATTTCCAAATGATTGCCTGATGAGTGTTGCATTATCTCCCAACCACCTAACGACTATGAGTCCTGAATTCATTAAAGACGCTCCTCCCAAAGCCCCATTAGAATTTGCTGTGTCGAGTAATTCTAGAATATGATTTAAATTTCGTTCGGGTTTGGGGGCCATCAATAATAATAAGCCGCTACAAGTCGCACCATTCAACCCTGCAGCACAATGCATTGCTGAGTAACCATCATGGGTCAGCCGAAATGAATCAAATAATATCCGATCACCCCCAAACCAAACATCCGTTTGATCAATGATTCTGCCCGCGGTAATTTTCTCTGACATCGCAGTTCTGCCGAAGTACATTATTTCGCCAAATAAAAGATGTGAATCCCTATCTATATTTATTGTCGTGCGTCTTTCTAAATTGGATTTGTTGAAAAATATTGTGCCTTGTGGCAGAAATTCAACAACGCTACCTTTTCTTGAATCCAATTTTACATTCAATCTGGATGGTTTGTTCCTAGTTCCATAAACTTTCTCGAACGCTTGGCCCGTTACTAATATGTTTGCTCCATCTTTTGCAGAAATATTGTAGGTAAGTTCATCTCCACCAACAATCCCACCCGCAGTATTTACTAAAACAACAGAACGGGCACCCATCTCCTCCAATTCTGGGAACAGAAAACGAATAGGTGCTTGTTGTCGCAAACCTACCAACTTCGGATTAACGCCAGAAAACTCAATTGAAGCCATCGATGAGAAACGTTGTAAATCGCTCTCGTCCCCATAGACCTGAGAAAAGTCACTAGCAATAGTCATATTGCCACCTAAATTTTCCGAAGCTTCCTGATTTGAAAACATAAAACTTCTGGACGCTAGAACTGCAAATGGGGCAGAGAAAACTATCTATTAAACAAAAATATGGCACCAGTAGGATTTCTTTGCTAGCGTAAAAAGCAATTAGAGCTGATCCGAAAGGAGATTTTTTTTGTTCTTTCTTGTCTTGGTAACCTGTATGACCTTTGATGGGAGAACGTCTTGCCAAGAATTTCCAAGACCGACAATGTTTCATACGGTCGAGACATGTAAAACAGCAGCTATGATTGAAAAAGGAAGGTACTCTCGCCGCCAATCTCGACGCAACTGGATGCAATATAATTGGCATTGTTCTCCACAAAAAAACCAAACTGTTCCAGTATACCACAAGCGCGGTCGATAATAGTTTTAACGCATTCATACTGTTAAGTATTTTCTGACAGTCTGCTCATCCAAATCAGTCTTTGCTCCATCAAGAGTAACGTTCCCGCGCTCCATCACAATAATTTTATCCGCCAATTCAAATGCGAATTCGAAATACTGTTCTACCAAAATAATTGCCATATCACCTCGGTCACGCAACGACTTAATTACCGAAGTAATTAATTTTATAATAGATGGTTGTATCCCTTCAGTTGGTTCATCAAGCAATAAAACACGCGGTTTAGCAGCGAGGGCTCTAGCTATCGCTAGCTGCTGTTGTTGACCGCCGGACAAGTCTCCACCCTTTCGATGCAGCATATCACTGAGCACTGGAAAATATTGAAATAAATCAGGTGGAATTTTTTTTTCGCTTCGCGGCAGGCCAGATAAACCGATGCGAAGATTCTCCTCGACTGTTAATTGAGAAAAAATATCTCGACCTTGTGGAACTAGTGCGAGACCACGTCTTGATCGTGCATAGGCTGGTTCTCTACTAATAGGGCTTCCATCTATGAAGATTTCGCCAGCGCTTATTCTTTCCAAACCCATTATCGCATTTAGTAAAGTTGTTTTACCGACACCATTCTTACCTACAATACATGTTACCTCACCCTCTTTGGCTGATAAATTGACCCCTCGTAACGCTTGGCTTGCACCATAATTGAGGTTTAAACTTTTGACTATTAACATGCGCGATGTTGCCTTTATCTTCCTAAATAAACTTCTATGACACGATTGTTCTCTCTGATTATACCCATGTCGCCTTCTGCTAATACTGAACCTTCATGAAGAACAGTTACCGGGACATCTAGGGATTCTATAAATGCCATATCGTGTTCCACAACAACAATTGATTGCGATTTTGCTATACGTTTAAGAAGTTTGGAGGTTGTTTCTGTCTCTTCATCAGTCATGCCCGCAACAGGCTCATCAATAAGAAGAAGCTCAGGCTTTTGAACATACAGCATACCAATTTCAAGCCACTGTTTCTGACCATGACTTAGGGAACCTGCTAATGCATTACTAAGCGCCGGAAGGCCAATAATTTCCAGACAGTCATATATTGCATCGTTAACTAAATCATTCACCTCAAACTTAAACATTTTGCTTATTCGACGGTCGGCTTTAACAGCTAACCATAAATTTTCGAAAACGGTTAATTTTTCAAAAACAGACGGTTTTTGAAACTTCCTACCAATTCCAAGTGTGGCAATTGTAGGTTCATCCAGCCGGATCAAATTAAAAGAGTCTTTAAAAACTATATCACCAGTATCAGGTTTGGTTTTACCCGTGATGACATCCATCATGGTTGTTTTTCCGGCGCCATTGGGACCAATAATGGCTCGCATTTCTCCTGACATCACAATAAATGATAGGTTATTTAACGCTTTAAATCCATCAAACGAAACAGAGATGTTGTCCATCACAAGGATGGACTTCCCAGGCGGAATAGCATTACTTTTGTCAATTTTGTTAGTTTTTTTCACGGGGCATTCTTTTCGGATATAATCGCCGCTTGTTTTTTTTGAATTAGCCTATTGAACTGTATACCCATTAAACCCTTTGGCATAAAAATCGTAACCAGAACAAACAAGCCGCCTAAAAGAAAAAGCCAGATTTCGGGCGCGATCGCTGTAAAATAAGATTTCAAAGCATTTACAGATATCGCTCCCGCCGCCGCCCCATAAAGGGTGCCCCGTCCACCCAAAGCCACCCAAACAACAATCTCAATTGATTTTAGAGGCGAGAATTCACTAGGATTAATGATTCCAACCTGGGGAACGTAGAGACCGCCAGCGATACCCGCTAGAATCGCAGAGAAAGTAAATAAGAAAACTTTATACGTTTCCGTTTTGTATCCAATAAACCGAGCACGGGGTTCTGCATCTCTGATTGCAATTAAGAGTTTACCGATCTTACTAAATACAATTAGCCGACAGATAAAAAAACCGATCAATAAAGCAACACCTGATAAGCAAAATAAAACTGCACGTGTTTCATTGGATTGCAAATCGAAACCCAACACATCTTTGAAGTCTGTCAAACCATTGTTACCTCCAAAACCCATATCATTCCTAAAAAAAGCGAGCATCAATGCATAGGTCATCGCTTGACTAATTATTGAGAAGTAAACGCCACTGACCTTGGATCTGAATGCAAACCAACCAAATATAAATGCTAATAAACCTGGAGCTGCTAAAACCATCAAGCAGCTAAACCAAAACATATCAAAACCAAGCCAAAACCACGGCAATTCCGTCCAATTTAAAAAAACCATGAAATCTGGAAGAACAGGATCGCCATAAACCCCCCGCGGCCCAATGACTCTCATCAAATGCATACCAATAGCGTACCCACCGATGGCAAAAAAAGCTCCATGCCCTAAACTTAAAATACCACAAAAGCCCCAGATTAAATCAACAGATAACGCTAACAAGGCAAAACAGAGATATTTTCCAAGTAAGCCAACTAAATAGTTAGGTATATGGAAAGCAGAGTCGACAGGGATTAGCAGATTACCCAAGGGAATGACAAAGAGAAGGCTTGTTAAAACCACTAGAAATATCTTGGTCGCTTTATTACTTGAAAAAAGAGAGTGAGAAAGACTTGAGTGTCTGGAGCTATTCACTGTTCAGCTCTCAGCCGCTCGCCCTTTTAGGGCGAACATTCCACGTGGTCTTTTTTGTATGAACATTATGATAAAGACCAACAAACAAATTTTTCCTAAAACAGCACCAGACCATGGCTCCAGCACCTTATTTGCAACACCAAGGATAACCGCGCCTAGAGCAGTTCCCCAAATGTTACCTACTCCACCAAATACCACGACCATGAAACTATCAACGATATATTGTTGTCCAAGGTTTGGGCCCACGTTTGTCAACTGGCTTAAAGCAACTCCTGCTATTCCTGCTATGCCTGACCCAAATCCGAATGTTAAAGCATCAACCCAATTTGTTTTCACACCCATAGCCGATGCCATCCTTCGATTCTGCGTGACGGCTCTCATTTGCAATCCAAATGAGGAATAGCGCATTAGGGAAGCTAGAAAACCAAGTAAAATCATAGTAAAAATAATAATGGTCAGCCTATTATAGGTAAGCAATAAAGCAGCATTGACTTCCCATCCCCCACTCATCCACTCAGGAGTTATTACAGAT